>JBHGAT010000368.1:0-3613 GCA_041946645.1 Candidatus Velamenicoccus archaeovorus
CCGCGTACGAGACCGTGGCCAGCGCCTCCGAGGCCGACATCACGCGGCTCCGGACCGCGTCCGGGGTCCGGCGTTGCTGGATCCCCTGGTCGGCCACCATGGCCACGGCGTCGCCGAACCCCGACACGAACCCCATCACCAGGACCGGCGCGAACCACGGCGAGACGGCGATGGCCCCGGTCGAGGCCCCGATCAGCGCCATGCCCAGCAACAGGGCCATCGGCTCCTTGCGCTCGTCGAGCCGGCGGCCGGCCAGCGACCCGGCCACCGAGCCGGCGCCCCACGCCGTGATCAACAGGCCGTAGCCGAGCGAGCCGGCGTGGAAGTGCTCGACCAGCGGGACGTCGGCCACCATGACCACACCCATGCCGGCCACGAGCGCCACCCATCCGAGGACCACGGTCCGGAGCACCCGGTCCCGCGCGATGAAGACGAAGCCCGCCCGCATCCCCCGGTGCTCGGCGTGCTCCTCGCGCTCGGGCTCCGCGAACCGTCCGCGGACGATCGCCACGAGGCCCGCCGAGATCAGGAACGTGATGGCGTTGATGCCGAACACCCACGCCGGGCCGACCACGCCGAGCAGCGCACCGCCCACGGCCGGGCCGAGCATGACGCCCATGTTGCGGCCCAGCGAGACCAGGCCGTTGGCCCAGGCCAGCCGGTCCTCGGCCACCAGGTTGGGGATGGCGGCGCCCGACGCCGACCAGAACGGCGTCTCGGCGACGGCCGACAGGAACGCGAACCCCAGCAGCCACCCGGGATCGGCCGCGAACGCCATCGCCGCGAAGCAGGCCACGCCGAGCAGGTCCGAGACGATCATCACGCGCTTGCGGTCGAAGCGGTCGCCGATCCAGCCGCCGACCGGCGCGACGAACCCGCTCACGCCGAACGTGAGGAACAGCGTCGCCGACAGCCACGCGGCCGAGTGCGTGCGCTCGTACACGGTGAACATCAGCGCCGTGTAGGCGGCCGAGCCGCCGGTGATCGAGATCAGCCGAGCGACGGCGAGGCGGCGGACGGCGGTCCTGGGATCGGTGCGTGGGCGTGCCATGGAGCGACTCCTTCGTGGTTCGGGGGGAACTGCGGTCGGTGATCCCGCTGCCCGCCGGGGTGGCGGGCCCCGGCGTCAACGATCGACGCCGAGCTTCCGGTCGCGGATCACCGTGGGTCGCTGCATGACCGGCCGAGTGTAGCAGCGACCTCAGGGGGACGACAACGAGGGGGCCGGGACGGCTTCCCCCGCAGGGCTCTCGAGGCTCAGCCGGCGAGGAGCTCGGCCACGTCGTCCGGGAACGGGAACGAGCCGGGCTCGTACGGGCACCACGGCTCGGAGGCGAGCGGGTCGCCGGTGGCGGCGAACGCGCGCGACCGGGAGCCTCCGCACACCGAACGGAACTCGCACGCCCCGCACCGTCCCTCCAGACGGTCGGGGTCGCGGAGCGCCCGGAACAGCGGCGAGGAGCGGTAGATCTCGGCCAGCGGGCGGAGCCGGACGTTGCCGGCCGCGAGCGGGAGGAAGCCGCTCGGATGCACGGTGCCCACGTGGGAGACGAACACGAACCCCCCGTCGGGACCAGGAAGAAGACGCTCCAGGTCATCGCACCCAGCTCGCGGACCAGCCTCAGGATCCGGGGCAGGTCCTCCAGGTCGTGCGGCGACACGGTCGTGTTGACCTGCAGCCGCAGCCCCAGCTCGGTGGCCGTTCGCGCCGCGGCGAGCGTCCACCCCAGCACGCCGTCGACGCCGCGGAACCGGTCGTGGATCTCGGGCGTCGAGCCGTCGATCGACAGGGACAGGGCCATGGCGCCGGCCCGGCGCAGCGCGAGGAGGTTGTCCTCGGTCAGGGTCGGCGTCCCGGAGGGCGAGACCGAGACCGGAAGGCCGGCGGAACGGGCTCGCGCCACGAGCTCGAACAGGTCCGGCCGGCGGAACGGGTCCCCGCCGGTCAGCACGAAGAGCGGTGGCGGCGGGCCGAACGCGGCCACCTCCTCGATCAGCCGCCCGCCCTCCTCGAGGGTGAGCTCGAGCGGGTCGCGCTCGGGGACCGCCTCGGCCCGGCAGTGCCGGCAGGCCAGCTCGCAGGCCCGGGTGACCTCCCAGATCACGATGAACGGCCGCTCGGACAGGTCGTACCGGGCTCGGCGGATGGGTGGCCGGGAGGGTTCGGCGACAGCTCGGAGGTCGGAGCGCTCCAACGTTGAGTCGGATACTACACGAGCGACGCGGGCGGAGCGGGCGGAGCCGATCAGTCGGGGAGGACGATGAAGACCGGCGGGGCGGTCGCCTCCACCTGGCCGGCGATCTCCTCGATCACCTCGGGGGTGACCGGGTTGTCCAGGGTCAGGCCCATCAGCGCCGTGCCCCCGCGTGTGGGCCGTCCCACGTCCATCGTGGCGATGTTGACGCCGTGCTCGCCGAGGATCGTGCCGACCTTGCCGATGATCCCGGGGCGGTCCTCGTAGGTGAAGAAGAGCATGTACCTCGCCGGCGACATCTCGATGTCGAAGTCGAGCACCTGCAGCACGCGCTCGGCGTTGCGCCGCCCCACCAACGTGCCGGCCACCGAGACCGGCCCGTCGTCGGTCTCCGCTCGCAGGCCCACCAGGTTCACGTAGTCGGTGGAGATGGCCGAACGCATCTCCGAGATCGCGATCCCGCGCTCGCGCGCGATGATCGGCGCGTTCACGAACGAGATCGGCTCGTGGACCACGCCCCGCAGCACGCCCTTGAGGATCGCCAGCGTCAGCACGCGTGTGTCGGCCTCGGCGATCCGGCCGAGGAACTGGCACTCCACCGTGTGCACCGCTCCCCGGGCGAGCCCGGTGAGCAGCACGCCGAGCTTCTCGGCGAGCGGCAGGAAGGGGCGGACCAGCTCGGAGACCTCGGCCGCGGCCGAGACGTTGACCGCGAACGGCACGAACTCGCCGCGGAGCGCGAGCGCCACCATCTCGGCCACCGCGGTCCCGGCCTTGTCCTGGGCCTCGGCCGTGGAGGCGCCGAGGTGCGGCGTCACCACCACGTGGTCGAGGGCGAACAGCGGCGACTCTGTGGTCGGCTCCGCCGCGAACACGTCGAGCGCCGCCCCGGCCAGGCGCCCGTCCTCCAGCGCCTTGGCCAGCGCCGCCTCGTCCACGATGCCGCCCCGAGCCGTGTTCACCAGCCTCGCGCCCTCCTTCACCAGCGCGAGCTCTCGCTGGCCGATCAGGCCCTCCGTATCGGGCGTCCGGGGGAGGTGGATCGTGATGAAGTCGGCCTGGACCAGGAGCGCCTCCAGGGTGGGCATCAGCTCGATCCCCATCTCCTTGGCCCGCTCCTTGGGAACGTAGGGATCGAACGCGATGATCCGCATCCCGAAGGCGACGGCCCGCTGCGCCACGAGCGCACCGACGCGCCCCAGGCCCACCACCCCGAGCGTCTTGCCCTGCAGCTCCACGCCTTCGAACCGGGAGCGCTCCCACCGCCCCGCCTTGAGCTCGGCGTTGGCCTGAGGGATGCTCCGGGCCTGCGCGAGCAGGAGCGCGAACGTGTGCTCGGCGGCCGACACGATGTTGGACTGGGGAGCGTTCACCACCAGCACGCCGCGCCGGGTGGCCGCCTCGACGTCGACGTTGTC
>JBHGAT010000369.1:0-2273 GCA_041946645.1 Candidatus Velamenicoccus archaeovorus
GCCGTTCGATCCCGACGTCGTTGATGCCTTCCTGGTGCTCGTGGCCGCCGAGGAGCTCCTCTCCTGGGCGCCGACCGCCGTCGCCGAAGGTTGACAAGCGGGGGGGCGCTCGATACGTTGCGGTGAATCCCACTTGGGCGATGGAGTTTCCGTGATCCGTTCGCGGTGTGTAGGACTGGTCGGGGCGATGATCCCCGCACGCCTCTGCGGCTGTCGGTCCGAGCACGCACTGCCGGCGGACGCGGTCCCCGACCGCTCCTAGCGATCGATCCACCGCTCGCCACCCGTCGGCGGTCCCTCGCGTTCCCTGGCGACCCACGATCTCCGGAGGATCCGATGGAGAGGACCCACGATACGACGACGACCCGTCCCGAGCCCGACTGGGATCAGGTCCTGAAGCGGAACTCCATCGAGCGACTGAAGCGGGAGCGAGCACCTCTCGGCATCCGAGACGACCTGCCGCGCCTCATCGAGGAGGGGTACGAGGCCGTCTCGGAGGAGGACATCGTCCGCCTGAACTGGTGGGGCCTGACCCACGACAAGCCCAAGGTGGGGACGTTCATGGTCCGCGTCAAGGTCCCGGGCGGCCTGATCCGACCCGGGCAACTGCGCGCTCTCGGCAGGATCGCCCGCGGATGGGGAGGTGACGAGGCCGAGCTCACCACGCGGCAGGGGGTGCAGCTCCATCGGGTCCGGCTCCACGAGCTCCCCGACGTGCTCTCCGAGATCGAGGCGGCCGGGCTGACCACCGTCGGTGGCGAAGGGGACACGGTCCGCAACATCACCGGCTGCCCGCTCGCCGGCATCCTCGCGGAGGAGCTCTTCGACGTGCGGCCGGTGATCGAGCGGGCGGCGGCCTTCTTCTACGGCAACCCGGAGTACTCGAACCTGCCCCGCAAGCACAAGTACACGATCGCGGCATGCCCCGCGCAATGCAACGCGCCCGAGATCCACGACATCGCCCTGGTCGGGGTCCTCCGGGGAGGGCGGCCGGGCTTCGCCGTGCGGGTCGGCGGAGGGATGTCCAACACGCCGCGCATCTCCCGGGATCTCGGTGTCTTCGTGCCCATCGAGCAGGCGCTGGAGGTGCTGCGCGCGGTGACCGACGTGTGGCAGCGCGACCTGCGGTACCGGGTCTCGCGGGCCAAGGCCCGGATCAAGTTCATGGTCGACGACCTCGGCGTCGAGGGGGTTCGGGCGAGGGTGGAGGAGCGCCTGGGTCGCCGCCTCGAGGACGGCAGCGCGCCACGTCCCGTGGCCGGTGGGGATCATCTCGGCGTCCACCCTCAGCGCCAGGAGGGCTACGTCTCGGTGGGCGTTCCCGTGCCGGTCGGCCGGATCACGGGCGGGCAGCTCGAGCGGGTCGCCGATGTGCTGGAGGGGATCGGGGCGGATCTCCGGCTGACCCGCCAGCAGAACTTCATCGTGGGCTTCGTCCCGGAGGACCGGATCGGGGAGCTGAGGGACGGGCTGGCGTCGACGGGCCTGCCCGTCGACCGGGGCCGGGCCTTCGCCCGCTCGGTGGCGTGCACCAGCCATCGGTTCTGCAACTACTCGGTCGCGGAGACGAAGGAGAAGCTGGACGAGGTCCTGGAGCACCTGCAGGAGCGGTTCGGTGAGGAGGCCTTCGAAGAGCTGACGATCCACATGGACGGATGCCCGCACGCCTGCGCCCAACACTGGATCGGGCAGATCGGGCTGCAGGGGACGACGGCGCCGGCACCGGACGGTCGAGGGCGGATCGAGGCCTACGACCTCACCATCGGCGGCGGGCTGGGACGGTCGGCCGCCATCGGACGACCGCTGCTGCGTCGGATCCCCACGAGCGAGCTGGAGGCGGTCCTCGCACGACTGATCGGCGCGTGGGTCGACGATCGCGCTCGGCGGACGGCCCCCCAGCGACGCACGTTCGGTGCATTCTGCGCCGGCCGATCGGACGAGGAGCTGGCCGCGATCGCACGTGGCGACGGGGGCCCCATGGGGGCCTCGAGCGACGGCGAGGAGGCCGTAGCCGGCATCGGCGTCCACGTCCCCGGACCGCTGCTCGCCTTGGTCGACGGCACCGACCGGTTGGTGGTCCAGGCCGGGACCGTGGGCGAAGCCCTCCGCGCCGTGGCCGCGGCGCACCCCGCGTTCGGGACGGCGGTGCTGCCGGACGGCCGCGTCGACGATGCGTACCTGGTGTTCGTCGGCGAGGAGGACATCCGCGGCACGGGTGGGCTCGACACGCCGGTCCGGCCGGGGGAGCGGGTCACGATCCTGATGGCCATGGC
>JBHGAT010000037.1:0-12202 GCA_041946645.1 Candidatus Velamenicoccus archaeovorus
GAGCCCGATGCGTGATGCATGCGGATCATGCGGAGCTCCCCCGGGCGGACCCTCGGGGCCGCGGTGCTGGCCGCCGCGACCCTGTGGGCGGCGACCGGCGGGCCACCCGCCGCGAGCGGCGCCGAACCGACCCTGCGGGCGGCGATCCCGCCGGTCGGACGGCTGGTGCTGGAGCGCGTCTCGACCGCGGCGATCCGCGCCGCCGCGGAGCCGGAGGGACGGCTCGGCCCGCGGCCCGCGCTCCTGGTGGACCTCCGTGGGCCCCTCCGGGCGACGGCCGAACCCGGCGGTGGACGGGTGGTCGGCATCCTCCCGCCCGCCTCCCGGTACTACCACGTGCCACTGGTGGCGTGGGTCAGGCGCACCGATCCGACCGGCCGGTTCGGCCTGGTCCAGGTGCCGTACGGCGCCGGTCCGCGGTCGGGATGGATCCCGCTCCGGGGGCTCCGACGCCACCGGACCCCCATCCGGGTGCGCGTGGATCTCTCCCGGCACGAGCTCACGGTGACGCGGTGGGGCCGGACGATCGCCCGGTTCCCCGCGGCGACCGGCGCGGCGGTCTCGCCCACACCGCCAGGCCGGTACTTCGTGACGGACCGGGTGCCGTTCCCGAGGGGGAGCTCCCTGGGGAGCTTCGCGTTCGGGATCTCCGGGATCCAGCCCCACCTCCCGGCCGGGTGGAGCGGCGGCGACCAGCTGGCGATCCACGGCACGAACGCACCCTCCACGATCGGGACCTCCGCGAGCGCCGGTTGCGTCCGGGTGTCGGAGGCGGCGCTGGCCCGGCTGCGGCCGCTGCTGGAGCTGGGCACGCCCGTCGTGATCGTGCCGTAGCGGCGAAGGTCCGCGCTACTCCTCCATCACCACCCGGACCGCGCCCTCGCGGGACAGCACCGAGAACGACGTGATCTCGCCCTCGCGACGGAACACCATCGAGATGCGGCTCGGCCCCACGGCCAGGCGCCGGACCTCCACCGTGTTGAGCCACGTCGGCAGGTGCGGCTTGTTCACCGTCAGCAGCCCTTCGTGCGCGCGGGCCGAGATCCCCAACGTGGCCTGGAGCATCAGGAACGGGGAGCCCGCCGCCCAGGCCTGCGGTGAGCAGGCCACGGGATAGCTCACGGGTCGGTTGGGCGTACGGCGGGTGAACCCGCAGAACAGCTCGGGCAACCGGAGGTAGTCGGCCTGGACGGCCGCGTCGAACAGCGCCGTGGCCACCCGGTTGGTCGAGCGGGCGAACCCGTACCGTTTCAACCCCGCCGCGATCAGCGCGTTGTCGTGCGGCCACACCGAGCCGTTGTGGTAGCTCATCGGGTTGTACGCCGCCGCCGACTTGCTCATCGTGCGGATCCCCCACCCCGAGAACATGTCGGGCGCCAGCAGACGCTTGGCCACCGCGGCGGCCTTGTCCTCGTCGAGGATGTCGCAGTAGAGGCCGTGACCGGGGTTCGACACGATGGTCCGGACCTGCCGCTTGTCGGCGTCGAGGGCGCCGGCGAAGTAACGCTCGTCCTCCATCCAGAAGGTCTCGTTGAACCGGCGCTTGAGCTCGGCGGCCTCCGCGAGCAGCGTCCCGGCGCGGGCCTCGTCGCCCAGCGCCCGGTACACATCGGCCATCCGGGACTTGGCGAAGTAGACGTAGGCCTGGACCTCGGCCAGGGCGATCGGCGGCTCGGCGATGCGCCCGTCCGCGTGGACCACCGAGTCGTGCGAGTCCTTCCACCCCTGGTTGCGGATCCCCCGGGGGGACCGCGTCCGGTACTCGACGAACCCGTCCCCATCCATGTCCCCGTACTCGTCGATCCACCGGAGGGCGGCCTCGGCCGCCGGGAGCAGGCGCCGAGCGAACGCCAGGTCGCCCGTCCAGCGGAAGTGCTGGGCGAACACGATCAGGAACCACGGGGTGGCATCGACCGATCCGTAGTAGGGCGTGTGCGGGACGATGCCGGCCCCGGCCAGCTCCCCCTGCCGGACCTCGTGGAGGATCTTGCCGGGCTGCTCGTCGCGCCAGTCGTCGATCTCGGTCCCCTGGTGCGCGGCCAGGAGCTCGAGCGCGTTCCGCGCCGGGGCCGGGTTGATCGTGAGCAGCTGGTGCGCCGTGATCAGCGAGTCCCGCCCGAACACGGCCACGTACCAAGGGATCCCCGCGGCCAGCACCGAGGCATCGCCGGTGCGCGTGTCGAGCGCCCGGAGGTCGCGGAGGCTCCGGTCGAGCAGCTGGTTGAACAGCTCGTTGTCGGTGACGATCTGCGTGCACCCTCGCTCCCACTCCTCGTACGAGCGACGGAGCTCGTGGACGGCGACGTCGAAGTCGATGGCCCGATGCCGCCGGTCCGCCACGATCGGCTCCATCGTCATCCCCACCAGCCGCGTCTGGTAGGGACCCAGGTGGAGCCGGAACGTCGCGCGGACGAGCCGGCCCTCGACCTCGAGCCGGTCGGGCGCCTGGCCGAACTGGACCAACGTCCGCCGCTCGACGCCGTCTCGTCCCGTCCAGCGGAACGTCACCGTGTCGTCGGTCACCTCGGGCGGGTCGGGCTCCGGCCGGCCGTCCTGCACCATCCCGCGGACCTCGAAGATGTCGGCGAAGTCGGCGCCCAGGACGAACTCCAGCTCCAGCGAGACGGCGTGAGCGTTGTAGTTCTTGACCCGGATGCGCTCGAACAGCCGGCCGTTGATGGCCCGGATCCGCCGGATGTTGAGCGTCTGCTGGGGCACCGCGAGGACATCCCCCTCGTACAGGTCCGGGTTGGTGAGGTCGACGTGGGCCATGTAGGCGCGCTCGGCGGACGACGACAGCAGCACGGGGTCTCGCCCGGACACCGTCATCCGGAAATGCGACAGGTGCCGCGTGTCCCGTGCGTACAGGCCGAGGCCGTAGTCGCCTCCATGATCGAGGTTCCCCTCGAGGTCCGAGTACAGGAAGGTCTCGCCCTCCTTCACCGCCAGCGTCTTGCTGGCCAGGTCGGTGACCAGGACCGGAGCGCTCTCTCCGGCCGGTCGGTCGACCGGGGAGGGCTGCGTGGCACGCGGTCGGGGCTCGGCGCTCATCGGCTCGTGGGATGGGGTCGGTGTCGAGGGGTCGGGTGTCGACGATCGGCTGGGGACCGATCCGGGACCCGGGGATCGGCCCCGGGGTCCTCGGGCGAGTCTAGGAGCGCGCCGCGCGTCCTTCAATGACATCGGTCACCGGCCCCACGGACGGCGCTCACGCCCCGGCGACCTCCGCTCCCCTGGCCCGGACCGCGAGCCGGAGCACGCGCCAGCCGTGCCCCAGATCCGGGACCGGCGCATCGTGCTCGAACGCGAGCAGGCTGGGTCCGCTCCCCGAGACGCACACCGGCACCCCCTGCCGGCGCAGGCCGTGGACGACGTCGCGGACCCCGGGGACGAGCGAGAGACGGAGGTCCTCGTGCAGACGGTCCCGGAGCGCCGCCAGCAGGAGCTCGGGGTCGCCCCGCGTCATCGCGGCGACCAGGAGCGCGCCGTGGGCCACGTTGTGCACGGCGTCGGCCATCGGCACGCGCTCGGGGAGGGCGCGACGAGCCTCGATGGTGGGGAGCCTGACGTCCTCGGGGACCAGCACGACCGGGCGGATCGCCGGATGCACCTCGAAGCGCCGGACGGCGCCATCCGCGATCACGGTGAGGCCGCCGTAGGCCGCCGCCGCCGCGTTGTCGGGATGGCCCTCGAGCTCGGCGGCGAGGGCGAAGGTCGTGTGCGGGTCGTCCCACCCGGCCGGTCCCAGGAGCGCCGCGGCCAGGGCCGTGCCGGCGACCGCAGCCGCCGACGACGAGCCCAGACCGCGCTCGAGCGGGATGCGGTTGACGCCGTGGAGCGCGAACGGCGGCACCGAGGCACGGGCGGGGGCCCGGGCGGACGTCGCCGCCGCGATCGCCCGGCTGACCACGTCGGTGCCGTCGGTGGGCAGCTCGTCGGCTCCTTCGCCCTCCCAGCTCACCGCCGGCTCGGCCCCGGTATCGAGCACCACCTCGTTGCAGAGGTCGAGCGCGAGCCCGAAGCAGTCGAACCCCGGGCCGAGGTTGGCCGAGGTAGCCGGGACCGTGACCCGGAGCCGCACCGGTTACAGCCCCAGCTCCGCCGCGACCGCGGCGGCGTCGGCCGGCACCGTGGGGGGATGGCCGGCGCCGCTGATGGCCCAGTCGGGGTCCTTGAGGCCGTGCCCGGTGAGCACGCACACGACCGTCGCGCCGCTGGGGATGGTCCCCTCCGCGGCGCGGCGCAGCAGGCCGGCCACGGAGGCGGCCGAGGCCAGCTCGGCGAACAAGCCTTCGTGGGCGAGCCGGCGGTAGGCGGCGAGGATCTCGCGGTCGGTGACCGCGGAGATGCCGCCCTCGGACCCGGTGGCGGCTTCGACCGCCTGCCGCCACGAGGCCGGGTTCCCGATCCGGATGGCGGTGGCGATCGTGGAGGGGTTCGGCACGGGCTCGCCCCGAACGATGGGGGCCGCCCCCTGGGCCTGGAACCCGAACAGCTGCGGCGGCTCCGCGATCACGCCGTCGTCGAGGTACTCGCGGTAGCCCATCCAGTGGCTCGTGATGTTGCCGGCGTTCCCGACGGGGACACAATGCACGTCGGGTGCGCGACCGAGCGCGTCGCAGATCTCGAACGCGCAGGTCTTCTGGCCCTGGATGCGGAAGGGGTTGACCGAGTTCACGAGCGTTACCGGGTAGTGCCGCGACAGCTCCCGCGCGAGCTGGAGCGACGCGTCGAAGTTCCCGTCGACCTCGAGCACGGTGGCGCCGTGGACCAACGTCTGGGCCATCTTGCCGAGCGCCACCTTGCCCTTGGGCACCAGCACGGCGCAGGTGAGCCCGGCCCTGGCCGCGTACGCGGCGGCCGAGGCGCTGGTGTTGCCGGTCGAGGCGCACACGACGGCCTTCGAGCCCTCCTCGACCGCCTTCGAGATGGCGAGCGTCATCCCCCGGTCCTTGAACGAGGCGGTGGGGTTGGCCCCCTCGTACTTCAGGTAGACCTCGCACCCGGTTTCGGCCGACAGGAGCTCGGAGCGGACGAGCGGGGTGCCGCCCTCCCCGAGCGTGACGACGGGGGTGGTCTCCGACACCGGCAAGCGCTCCCGGTACTCCTCGATCACGCCGCGCCAGGGAGCGGCGGTCATCGCTCGGATCCCGGGGTCACTCTTCGGCCTCCACCCGGAGGACGCTCCGGACCTCCTCGACCGCCGACAGCTCGGCCAGCTCGGCCACGGCGCGCTGGAAGTCGCCCTCGCGCGCCCGGTGGGTGACGAACACGAGCTGCGCGTCCACGCCGAACCCCTCCTGCCACACGGTCCGGATCGAGACCCGGTTGCGGCCGAACACGCCGGCGATCTCGGCCAGCACGCCGGGGCGGTCCTCCACCCGGAGCAGGATGTAGTACTGGTCCTCCAGCTCGTCCATCGGGCGGACCGTCCGCTCCCAGAAGCACGTGCACCCCACGCCGCGCGTCCCCGCCAGGAGGTTCCTGGCCACGGCGACGAGGTCCCCGACCACGGCCGTCGCGGTGGCGTCGCCGCCGGCGCCCCGCCCGTAGAACATCAGCTCGCCGACCTTGGGCCCCTCCACGAACACCGCGTTGAAGGCCTCGCGCACCGAGGCCAGGGGATGTCCGGCCGGGATCATCGCGGGGTGGACCCGAGCGGCGATCCGCTCGCCGTCGAACTCGGCGATCGCGAGCAGCTTCACCACGTAGCCGAGCCGCCGCGCGTACACGATGTCCTCGGGGGTGACGCGTGTGATGCCCTCGCGGTACACGTCGCCGGCCACGACCCGAGCGTTGAAGGCGATCGACGCGAGGATCGCGCACTTGGCCGCCGCGTCGAGCCCCTCGACGTCCGCCGTGGGATCGGCCTCGGCGTACCCTCGGCGTTGGGCCTCCGCGAGGACCTCCTCGAACGGACGCCCCTCCTCCGACATCCTCGACAGGATGAAGTTGGTCGTCCCGTTCACGATGCCCATCACGCGGGTCAGGCGCTCCCCGGTGAGCGACTCCTTCAGCGGGCGGATCAGCGGGATCCCCCCGCCCACGGCCGCCTCGAACGACAGATCGAGGCCCTTGGCGTCGGCCGCGTCGAGCAACTCGCGCCCCCGGGTGGCCAGCAGCTCCTTGTTGGCGGTGACCACCGGCTTGCCCCGCTCCAGCGCGGCGAGGATCAGGGAGCCGGCCGGCTCCGAGCCGCCGATCAGCTCGCAGACGATCTCCACGTCCGGGTCGTCGACGACGTCCATCGGATCGGCGGTGAGCACCGAGGCCGGGAGGGGCGCGTCGCGGACCTTCGCCCGGTCGCGGACCGCCACACGCACGACCTCGAGCCGGCACCCCGCCCGCCGCTCGATGTCCCCGCGGTGCTCCTCGAGCAGCCGGACCACCGCGGCCCCCACCGTGCCGCAGCCGAGCAGCCCCACCTTGAGCGTCCGGTCGCTCACGTCACCTCCGGCCCCAGCCACGCCGCCATGAGGATCTCGTCCTCGTACCCGTACGACTTCTTGGCGTGCCGGACGAGCCTACCTTCCTCGTCGAACCCGAACCGCCGGTAGAGGGCCAGCGCGGCCCGGTTGTGGGGGTACACCGTGAGCTCGACGCGCTGGATCCCGTTGGCTCGGGCCCACCGGAGCGCCTCGGCCATCAGGGCCGACCCCACGCCGCGGCCCCGCCACCCCGCGACCACGAACATGCCCAGGGTGGCCACGTGGCGCGTCGCCGCCTGCGCGTCGCGCCGGATCGACAGGCTGCCCACCACGTCGCCGGCGACCACGGCCACCAGCGTGGCCTCCTCCGAGGTCCAGGAGCGGCGGAACCGCCGCCGGTACCGACGGGGGGTGCCGGAGACGGTCTCGTTCTGGATGAACCGCCGCTCGGCCGCCACGGCGCGGTACGCGCGGAGGAACGACGCGGCGTCGCGGGGCCGGGCCGGCCGGACCTCGACGCCCTCGGGCGGACTGGACCTGCGCGCCGAGGGCTGCGCGGCCTCGAGCCGATCGAGGTCCGCCACGTCCTCGCGCCGGAGCCAGAGCCGGGTCTTGCCGCCCCGGACGGCCACGACGGCCGGGCGGCCCACCCGGTTGTAGGTGCTGGCCATCGAGTACGTGTAGGCGCCCGTCGCCGCGAACGCGAGCAGGTCCCCCGGACGCGGCTCCTGCTCGAGTGCCACCTCGCGGGCCAGCACGTCGCCGGACTCGCAGTGCTTGCCGACCACGTCCACGACGACCCGGGGGCCCGACCGGGGCGGGCCGGCCACCGCGACCGTGTAGCTCGCGCCGTACAGCATCGGCCGGATGTTGTCGGACATCCCGCCGTCGACGGCCACGAGCAGCCGCTCCCCCCACCGCTTCACCGCGCCCACCCGGTAGAGGGTGACCATCGCGCCGCCCACGACCGACCGGCCCGGCTCGACCAGCACGTGCGGGACCGTGAGGCCCCGCCCGGCCGCGCCCTCGCGGACGCGTCGCAGCAGGGCCGGGGCCAGCGCGTCCAGCGCGAGCGGCTCCTCGTCGGTGTAGGCCACGCCGAAGCCGCCTCCCACGTCCAGCACCTCAGCCTCGAAGCCGGCTTCGGCCCTGAGCCGAGCCAGGAGGTCGAGCAGGACGTCGATGGCCCGCAGGTAGGGCTCGGCCTCGAGCACCTGCGAGCCGACGTGGGCGTGGATCCCCACGGGACGGACCCCGGGCAGCTCGATCGCCCGGCGCACGGCGGCGGGGATCTCGGCCAGCGGCATCCCGAACTTGGAGCCCCGGCCGCCGGTCCGGATCTTCTCGTGGGCCCCGGCGCCGACCTCGGGCACCGCGCGGAGCATCACCGGTTGCTCGGTCCGCGCCTCGGCGGCGATCGCGGACAGCCGCTCGAGCTCGTCGATGTGGTCGACGTTCACCATCCGGACGCCCTCGGTCACGGCCAGCCGGAGCTCCTCGTCGGACTTGTTGTTGCCGTGCAGGACGATCCGCTCGCCGGGGATCCCGGCGCGCAGGCACGCCTCCAGCTCGCCCCCGGTGGCCGCGAGCAGGTCCAGCCCTTCCTCCGCCACCAGCTGGATCGCCGCGCGAGAGGTGAAGGCCTTCACGGCGTAGAGCGGATGCGGGAACAGCCGGGCGAAGGCCCGGCACCGCTCGCGCAGGTGCTCCTCGTCCACGACCAGCAACGGGGTGCCGTACCGGGTGGCCAACGAGGGAGCGTCGACGCCGCCGATCCACATCCCGGCCGGGCCGAAGGCCGCACCGGAGGGCCACGGCGGGCCGGCGGGGCGGGGCTCGCCCTCGGGCGGCGCCCCACCGGCCGGCTCACGCATCCGCGCGCTCCATCGACTCGGGGGCCGAGATCCCGATCAGCGTCAGGACGTTCGCGATCGTCTGCTTGGTGGCCCGGCAGAGCCACAGCCGGGCCTGGGTCAGCGGCTCGTCGTCGGTCACCACCCGGCAGTCGGTGTAGAAGCGGTGGAACCGCGTCGCCAGGCCCTGCGCGTAGTGGGTCAGCCGGTGCGGGGCCCGGAGCTCGGCGGCCTGCGCCACCTGCTCGGGCATCTCGGCCACCGATCGCAGCAGGTCGTGCTCGGCCTCCGTGGACAGGAGGGTGAGGTCGACCTCCCCGATCGGGGCCATGGCCACCCCCCGCGCCTCGGCATGGCGGAGGATGCTGGCGATCCGCGCGTGACCGTACTGCACGTAGTACACGGGGTTCTCCATCGACCGTTGCTTCACCAGATCGATATCGAAGTCGATCGTCACGTCGTTGGAGCGTGAGAGCAGCGTGAAGCGGGTCGCGTCCGCGCCGACCTCGTCGAGCAGCTCGTCGAGCGAGACGAACCGGCCGGCGCGCTTGCTCATCCCCACGGCCCGGCCGCCCCGGGTGAGCGCGACCCACTGGTACAGGACGATCTCGACCGCGCCCGGATCGAAGCCCAGCGCCTGGGCCGCGCCCTTCACGCGGGCCACGTCGCCGTGATGGTCCGCACCCCACACGTAGATCAGGTGGTCGAACCCGCGACCGAACTTGTCCAGGAGGTACGCGCAGTCGGCGCCGAAGTAGGTGGGCGCGCCGGTGCGGCGGACGATCACCCGGTCCTTGTCGTCGCCGAACGCGGTCGAGCGGAAGAACACGGCGCCCTCGTGGTCGTACGCGTAGCCGGCCTCCCGGAGCCGCCGCACGGCCTCGTCGATCAGGCCGGACCGGTGCAGCGTCTGCTCCGAGAAGAAGACGTCGAACCGGACGCCGAGCCGCTCGAGCGACGGGCGGATCAGGCCCAGCACGCGCTCGGCGCCCTCGTGGCGGAGCCGCTCGAACCGCTCGACCTCGGGCAGGTCGGCCAGGGCGTCCCCGAACGCGGCCCGGATGTCGCGGGCCACGTCGAGCAGGTACTCGCCGTGGTAGCCGTCCTCCGGCACCTCGGCGTCGCGACCGACCAGCTGGAGGTACCGGGCCTCGACCGAGGCACCGAACCGATCCATCTGGCCGCCCGCGTCGTTGAAGTAGTACTCGCGCTCCACCCGCCAGCCGCGGGCCTCGAGCACGTTGGCGATCGCGTCGCCGATCACCGCGTTGCGGGCGTGGCCGATGTGCAGGGGCCCCGTGGGGTTGGCCGAGACGAACTCGACGTTCACCGACCGCCCGCTCGGCGGGGCCCACCCGTACCGGGGGCCGGCGGCGACGGCCTCCCGGAGCGTGTCGTAGAGCCAGTCCGCCTTGACGAACAGGTTGATGAACCCGGGGCCGGCCACCTCCGCGCGCTCGACCATCGCGTCCTCCGGGAGGTGGCGGACGATGGCGGCAGCCACGTCGCGGGCAGGGGCGTCGGTCAGCGACGCGAGCGCGAGCGCCACGTTGGTCGAGAAGTCGCCGAACGCCTTCTGCTTCGGGCGCGACAGCTCGACGGCGGGAGGGTCGCCGTCCAGGCCGAGCTCGGGACGGGCGGAGCCGACGGCCTCGGAGAGGAGGCGGACCAAGCGTTCCTCGATCATCGGCGGCGGCGGGCCACTAGCCCTCGGCGGACCGGGCCAGGGTGCGCCGGACGATCTCGACCAGGTGGCCCGGGTCGAACGGCTTCGTCACGTACTCGTCCACGCCGAGAGCGTAGCCGCGGCGACGGTCCTCGTCCTGCGCCCGCGCCGAGAGGAAGATCACCGGGACGTCGCGGATCTCCGGGAGCTCCTTGAGCTGCCGGCACACCTCCCACCCGTCCAGCCCCGGCATCATCACGTCGAGGATCACGAGGTCCGGCCGCCCGGCGCGAGCGCGCTCGACGGCCTGGTCCCCCCGCGACGCGGTGTCGACCTCGTAGCCCTCGAGGCGGAAGTTGATCTGGAGCAGCCGCACGATGACGGGATCGTCGTCGACGATCAGGATCTTGGGCCCGCGCTCGCCCTGGGGAGGATCCGTCCCCTGCACGCCGGCGAGCATAGCGGAGCCCCTGCGGCCGGCGCCGCCGGCCGAGCGTGCCGGAGGCGATTGCTAGACTGCCCTCGAGCCCTCGTAGCTCAGTGGATAGAGCGCCGGCCTCCGGAGCCGGGTGCGCAGGTTCGTGCTGATGCGCGGGCTCGACGAGCGCGGCTTCGTCTTCTACACCAACCACGGCAGCCGCAAGGCTCGGCAGATCGCCGAGAACCCGAACGCCGCCGCGGTGTTCCTGTGGCGCGAGCTCGAGCGACAGGTCGGCGTGACCGGCACGGTCGAGCGCGTCTCGACCGAGGAGTCCGAGGCCTACTTCCGGACCCGGCCCCGGGAGGCCCGCCTGGGCGCCTGGGCCTCGCGCCAGAGCGAGGTCGTCGCCTCGCGCGAGGTCCTCGACGCGCGGTACCGGGAGATGGAGGTCCGGTTCCCCGACGAGGTGCCGCTCCCCGGGCACTGGGGCGGCTTCCGGCTCGCTCCGGAGACGATCGAGTTCTGGAAGGGCCGGCGGTTCCGTCTGCACGACCGGTTCCGCTACACGCGGTCGCCGGCGGGCTGGACGATCGAGCGCCTGTACCCGTGAGGAGGTCCGCGAGCCGTCCGCGGGTCGTCAGCCGCCGGGCCGGGCGGTCCCCGCCGAGATCGTGATCTCCGGGGCCCGGACGATCGAGGTGTGCACGGTGCAGTGCTCGACCACGGCGAACAGCCCGGCCCGTCGGTCCTCGGGGAAGCCTTCGGGGAGCGTGAGCCGCACGTCGATCGCGCTCACCCGGGCCGGCCGGTCCTCGGCCAGGGCGAAGTCGCACGCCACCCCCAGACCCGCGACCGGCAGGTCGTGCCGCCGCAGGTAGCGCTCGGCGTAGAAGCCTACGCACGCCGCCAGGCCGGCCACGAACAGCTCGGTCGGGCTGGGGCCGGCGTCCTCGCCCCCGTCCTGGATCGGCTGATCCGAGACCAGCTCGTGCCCCCGGATCCTCACGAGCATCCGGTCGCCGCCCTCGTACCGCACGTCGATCCGACCCACGTCCCGCTCCTCTCGTCGTCCCCCTCCAGCGTGCCGGAGCCACCTGCTCCGGGAGAGGGACGAACGGCCCGCCGGACCTGGCACCAACGCGCCGGTGCGATATCGTTCGCCACCGACCCCACGCGACGACCACCAGGAGCGCGATCCCGACATGACCGACGACCTCCGCGAGCGCATCGCGGCGCTGATGCCGACGATGCAGGCGGACCTGGCGCGGCTGGTCCGCATCCCCTCCATCGCCTTCCCCGGCTACGACGACGCGCCGGTCCGCCGATCCGCCGAGACGACCGCCGAGGTCCTCGAGGCGAGCGGCCTCTCCGGCGTCCGGCTGATCGAGCTGCCCGACGGGGTGGGCCACCCCGCGGTGTTCGGCGAGCTGCCCGCGCCCGAAGGGGCCCCCACCGTGCTGCTCTACGCGCATCACGACGTCCAGCCCGAGGGTCCGGTGGACGGATGGGACACGCCGCCGTTCGAGCCGGTGGTGAAGGACGGGCGCATGTACGGGCGGGGCACGTCCGACGACAAGTGCGGCGTGGTCCTGCACGCGGCGGCCATCGCCGCGTTCGACGGACGTCCCCCCGTCGGCGTGAAGGTGCTGGTCGAGGGCGAGGAGGAGGCCGGCACCGAGCATCTGCCGTTCCTGATCGAGGGTCACCGGGACCTGCTCCGGGCGGACGTGGCCGTGGTGGCCGACTCGGGCAACTGGCGGCGCGGGGTCCCCACGCTCACCACGACCCTGCGGGGGGTCGTGGACTGCCGGGTCGAGGTCCGGGTGCTGAACCA
>JBHGAT010000370.1:0-2272 GCA_041946645.1 Candidatus Velamenicoccus archaeovorus
CCCCCCGAGGAGCTCGACCTGTCCGACCCCATCGATCCGTACGACATGCTGGAGCCCGAACGATCCGGTCGGGCCGACGTTCCGCCCCCGGGACCGCATCCCGGCGACCCGTCGGCGCTCCGGGCGTTGGCCCGCGGCGTGCGGCGCCGTTGCCCCCGGTGCGGCGGGCGGGACCTGTTCGGCGGGGCCTTCCGGGTCCGCGACCGGTGTCCCCGCTGCCGCCTGCGGCTGGAGCGCGAGGAGGGCGGCTTCCTCGGCGCGATGACCATCAACTACATGGCGACCACGCTCGCGTGGCTCGTGCTGCTGGCGATCTGGCTGGTGCTGGACCTGCCCGACGTCCACCTGTTCGCGCTCACGGCCGCGTCGCTGGCGCTGGTCGCGCTGTTCCCGCTCGCCTTCTACCGGACGTCCAAGACGATCTGGGCCGCGGTCGACTACCTCGTGTACCGCTCGAGCCCGGACTACGGCCGGCGCGACGCGGCCGACCGCGCCCCCGGGAACGGCGGCCGGTTCTGAGGACGACGGCGCGACGCGACCGACACGGTGCCGGTCACCCCCGCGGCTCACTCCCGCCAGGGCAGGCGGACGCCGCGATCCTCGGCCACCGCCACGGCTCGCTCGTAGCCGGCGTCGGCGTGCCGGACGACCCCCGTGCCCGGGTCGGTCGTCAGCACGCGCTCGAGCCGGGCGGCCGCGTTCTCCGTCCCGTCGGCGACGACCACCATGCCGGCGTGGATCGAGTAGCCGATCCCCACCCCGCCGCCGTGGTGAACGCTGACCCAGTGGGCCCCCGCCGCCGTGTTGACGAGCGCGTTCAAGATGGGCCAGTCCGCGATCGCGTCCGAGCCGTCCCGCATCGCCTCGGTCTCGCGGTAGGGGCTCGCGACCGAGCCGCTGTCCAGGTGGTCCCGGCCGATGACGATCGGCGCCGACAGCTCGCCCGATGCCACCAGCTCGTTGAACCGGAGCCCGGCCGCCGCCCGCTCCCCGTAGCCGAGCCAGCAGATCCGCGCCGGCAGGCCCTGATAGGCGACCTTCTCCTCGGCCATGCGGAGCCAGCGGTGCAGCCGGTCGTTCTCCGGGAACAGCTCCATCACGGCGCGATCGGTCTTCAGGATGTCCTCGGGATCTCCCGACAGCGCGGCCCACCGGAACGGCCCCTTGCCCTCGCAGAACATCGGGCGGACGAACGCGGGGACGAACCCCGGATACTCGAAGGCCCGTCCGAACCCGCCCGTCCGGGCCCCGGCCCGCAGGTTGTTGCCGTAGTCGAAGACCAGCGCCCCCGCGTCGAGGAACCCGACCATGGCCGCGCACTGCTCGGCCATCGACGCGAACGCACGGCGCTGGTACTCCTCGGGATCGCTCGCCCGCAGCTCGGCCGCGTCCTCCACCGAGAGGCCGGAGGGGACGTACCCGTTGAGCGGGTCGTGGGCGCTGGTCTGGTCGGTCACCAGGTCGGGCGCGAACCCCCGGCCCAGCAGCCGGGGATGGGTCTCGGCGCAGTTGCCGAGCAGGCCGATCGAGAGCGGCTCGCGCGCCGTCCTCGCCTCCTCGGCCCACCGGAGCGCTTCGTCCAGGTCGTCGGTCTCACGGTCCAGGTACCGGGTCTTGATCCGACGCTCGATCCGCGCGGGGTCAACCTCGACGCACAGGGCCACGCCGCCGTTCATGGTCACCGCGAGCGGCTGGGCCCCGCCCATCCCGCCGAGACCGCCCGTGAGGGTGATCGTGCCCTCGAGCGAGCCGCCGAACCGCTGCGTCGCGGCTTCGGCGAGGGTCTCGTACGTGCCCTGCAGGATGCCCTGGGTGCCGATGTAGATCCAGGACCCCGCGGTCATCTGCCCGTACATCGTGAGGCCGGCGTGCTCGAGCTCGCGGAACGTGTCCCAGTCCGCCCACTTGGGCACGAGCATCGCGTTGGCGATCAGCACGCGCGGCGCCATCTCGTGCGTCCGGAACACCCCGACCGGCTTGCCCGACTGCACCAGCAGCGTCTCGTCGTCGCCGAGCCCCCGGAGCGCCTTCACGATGGCGTCGAAGCTCTCCCAGCTGCGGGCAGCCTTGCCGGTGCCCCCGTAGACCACCAGATCCTGCGGTCGCTCGGCGACGTCGGGATCGAGGTTGTTCATCAGCATCCGGAGGGCCGCCTCCTGCGGCCACGACCGGCAGCTGAGCGACGCGCCTCGAGGGGCCCTGATCTCACGAGCGGACATGTCCGTCGCCTCCTCTCCCCCCACGATGATAGTGGGCGCGATCCCCCCTCCTT
>JBHGAT010000371.1:0-2270 GCA_041946645.1 Candidatus Velamenicoccus archaeovorus
GCGGATGCACGAGCGGATCCGCCGGCTGCGCCCCGACCTCGCGATCGACCGGGCGTTCCCCGCCGGCGGGTTCGTGCGCCAGGAATCGAACACCGTGCTCGGCCGCCGGACGTGGCCGTACAGCGCCTCGGACAACACCAAGTGGGTCGTCGCCTCGTACCCGCGGATGGCGAGCAGCAACGCCTCGGTCGACTTCATCGACTTCCCGGTCCGGCACGTCTCGATCTCGCCGCACCTGCAGCGGTTGCGGCTCGCGCAGGCGCTGGCGAACGGCGGCGGGCTCGACTACTACGTGATCGGACGGCTCGACGACCACGCCGACCGATCGGGGTTCGAGGCGGTGCGCGAGATCTTCCGCTTCCATGCCGTCCACGAGGCGCAGTACCGCGACCTCATCTCCTGCGCGAAGGTCGCGCTCCTCACCGGCCCGCGCGCCGACGTCGAGGAGCACCGCGGCTGGTTCCGGGTGCTCGCCGAGCACCACTTCCTCTTCGACGTCCTCACGGTGGACGCGGTCGACGAGACGAGGCTCGAGCGGTACGACGCGGTCGTCGTCCCCGGTCTCGAACCGATCGCGGACGAGCTCGCCCAGCGTCTCGACGCCTGGGTCGAGCGCGGGGGCGCGCTCGTGGTCTCGGGGCTCGCCGGGCTCCGGGACGACGGGTACGAGCCCAGATCGAAGCCGCCGTTCGCGTGTCTCGGCGTCGAGCGCGTCCGCGAGGTCCGCCCGGACATGCGCGGGGCCTACTTCCGGATCGACGATCGCGAGGGCTTCGGCCGGCTGGACGACACCGACCTGCTGTACCTCGACGGGCCGTACGTGGACGCGGAGCATCGCTCGGACGTTCGACGCCACCTGCGGCTGATCCCGCCGGGACCGTACGGCCCGCCCGAGCGCGTCGTGCTCGAGGAGCCGACCGGCGAGCCGGGCATGACCGCCCGTGCGGTCGGCGCCGGCAGGGCGATCCACCTGCCGTGGCGGTGCGGGGCCCTCGTCGAGCGCGACGGGCACCCGAACACGTCCGACTTCCTCGCCGACGTGCTCGAGGGCCACGCGGGGCTCGAGCCGCTCGGCGGCAACCTCTCGCCGATGGTCGAGGTCACCCTGTTCGAGCGTCCCGGCGGCGACCTGCTGCTCCACCTGGTGAACCTCTCGGGTCACTTCGGCCAGCGCGAGGTCGCACCGGTCCCGATGCACGACGCCGAGGTCGTCCTGCCCTTCGAGGGCGCGCCGGCTTCGGTCGAGGCGCTCGTCGGGGGTCGGTGCACCTGGTCCACGGCCGGCGGGCGGCTGACCGTCCGCGTGCCCGAGATCGGCCTGTTCGAGGCTTTGGTGATCGGGCGATGAGCGACTTCGTGCGCGTCGGGATGGTCGGGGCGGGCGGCATCGCTTACGCCCGGGATCAGCCGTCAGGCGACCGTCTCGTCGATGGGGAGGCCGAGCTTCTCGTAGCCGTCCCGACGGCCGGGACGATCGGCGTCCTGGATCTTCACGGCGCGGTCGACGACCTCGGCGACGATCTCCTGCGGCACCACGACCACGCCGTCGTCGTCCGCCACGACCAGATCGCCCTGGCGCACCTCGACGCCCGCGCACACGATCGGCTCGCCGTCGGAGACCGCGCGCATCCGACCCATCGGGTGGGCCGGGGAGCGGACGGTGCAGAAGACCGGCGTTCGCTGGATCGTCGCCTCGTACGAGTCGCGGCAGACGCCGTCGATCACGAAGCCGACCGTCCCCTTGACCCGGGCCTGGAGCGTGTTGTTCGAGCCGAGGATGCCGGCGATCGTCCCCTTCGCGTCGATCACGAGCACCTCGTCGGGTGCGCCGTACGGCCCGGCCTCGCGCCACAGGCCCTCGGGGCCGGGCGCGTACTGGCGCTCGGCGAACGCCTCGTAGGTCATCGGCTCGAGGGGCGCGTCGATCACGTCGTAGGCCATCGGGTGCGCGATGCCGGCGAACCGGATGCCGGGGAACAGCGGCCGCATCCGCGGGTCCATCAGGTACCGCTCCTGCAGGCCCATCGAGTCGAGCGCGTCGGAGATGTCCGAGGTCCGCACCGTGCGGGCCGCGGCGAGCGTCTTGGGGTCGATCGTCATGGTCGCTCCTTCCCTGTGGGGTCACGCGGCAGGAACCGGGCGCCGATGCGCGCGGCGGCCCGGTGCAGGCGGGCGAAGCTCTCGACGTACTCGGCTTCCGTCGGCAGGTGCTCGCAGAAGCAGGGCAGGTCCGGGTCGAGCGACGCGAGCCCTCCGAGGTACGCGTCGAG
>JBHGAT010000372.1:0-2252 GCA_041946645.1 Candidatus Velamenicoccus archaeovorus
GAGGGATTCGAACCCCCAACCTTCTGATCCGTAGTCAGATGCTCTATCCGTTGAGCTACCGGCGCTCATCTCCTGCGGACACGCTCGACGCTGCCGCTCGTGTGATCGGCGGGTTCGAGCGAGCCGCACGTACCGTCCGAGTGTAGCGGAGGGGCCGGACCCGCGTTGGCCGCACGCAGGCCTTCGGCCTCCGGGCACCGGCACGTCCCGGCGACCCGTCGGGTGTGCGCGGGCGGGATGGGGCGACCCGGTCCCTAGCATCCCCCCGGGTCATACGGCTCGCTCGCGACCGGGTTCCCCCACGCATCCAACGCCACCAGCCGTCCGGGGCCATCGCCCAGCAACTCCACCCAGAAGGCGCGGTACGGCTCTTGCCAACTCTCGGGCGTGGGGTACGTGGGGATCTCGTACGTTCGTCCATCGTCCAGGCGCAGCTCGAGCGAGGTGGCGCGGTCGATCACGAATCCGTTCAAGCTGTGCCGACCCGAGGGACACGCCGTGCCGAAGGAGACGCGGAGGTTCCCGATGTCGGCCGGCGTCGTCCCCCCCTGACCATCGTCCCGGAGCTCGTAGAGCGAGCCGTCGGGGTGCTTCAGCAGGCAGAAGTTCGTCAGGCAGTACTGGGGCACCCCAGGCGCGTCCGGGAACCTGGAGACGTTCATCGTGACCGGGAACGACATCCCCACGGGCGCTCCCTCCGTCACGGTGACCGCGGTGCCGAGCACGGCGAACGGAGCTCCGTCCACGGCATCGAAGCCGTTCCAGTGGGGCGACTGTTGGATCCCGTCGAACCGCATCGTCTCGAACGCGTAGAGCAGCTCGCGCACGTCACGATCGGAGGCACGCTCGCCCACGGCCGCGAACGCCGAGAAGGCGATCTGCGAACCGGGCGGGGCCACCGGCTGATCGTCGGTGAGGCGCGGCAGCCGGTCGGCACGGCCGGCACGCCACGTCGTGTAGGCGCCGCGCCCACAGGGACCCGACGAGGTATCCGCCAGCTGCAGGGCAACGGGCCACTCGGGCTCAGAGCCCTGAGCGACCCCGGTCGCCTCGACCATCAGCATCACACCATCGCTCGGGAGCCGTACCGGTCCGGGGGAGCACAGCCAGGAGGACGCCGGATCGGGTCCGAGCACGCCCGGGTCGAAGTTCGTGAGCTGGAACACGGGTCGCCCGTACACCCGGTCGGTGGGAGGCTGCACCAGGACCGTCCATCCAGGCGGTCGATCCAGGACGACGGAGTCCCCGAGCGAAAGCGCGTCTCCGGTGGACGCACCGGGGACGATCCGCACGCCGGCCCCCTGACGCGACGGGAGGAGGGCCGCCAGCGGCACCACGATGCCGGAGGCGAACGCCAGGACGACCAGGCTCGCGATCCCCTGCCGCCACGCGCGTCGGCCGCGCCCACGGTGCATCGCGGGACGTGGATCGATCCGCGGTACCGGCACCTGCTCCGCTGCTCGATGCAGCCTCGCTCGGAGCTCCTCCTCAAGCTTCATCGACGATCCTCTCCTCGAGCTCGGCCCGGAGCCTGGCGAGCCCCTGGGACGCGAGGGCCGTGATCGTGCCCGGTCGCTTCCCCAGGGCGTCCGCGACCTGCTGGATGGACTGGTCGGTGTAGTAGCGAAGGACGATGACGGTGCGCTGGGCCGGGCTCAGCCTTCGCAGGGCCTCCATCAGGTCCGGATCCGATGGGTGCATCGAACGGGCCGCCTCGCTCGCGATCCGGGGCGCCCGCCGCCGGGTGACGTGTCGCCGGCGCTCGGCCGACAGCGCCAGGTTCGCGACCACACGCTGCAGCCATGCCGCCGGGTTCCGCAGGTCGCGGACGGAGCGCCAGCGTTCGTACGCGCGGACGAAGGCCTCCTGGGCCAGATCGAGGGCCTCCTGCCGATCGCCGGTGATCAGGTAGGCCGTCCGGAACACGCTCGCGAACTCCCCTTCGTACAGGGCCTCGAACCGGCCCCGGGTCATCTCCACACCCATCCGACGTCCATGACCGACCTCATGCTTAGGACCGAGCGGGAGGAAGTCCAACCCGGTGGCCGACAGACGGCTCGATCGGGCACCCGCACACGGCGGCGGGACCCCGGACCGAGCGGGGAGCCCGAGGAACCCTCCGGGACCCCTCCGAGGTCGAGGCGCCCCACCCGGTCAGCTAGGTCGAGGCGTCCACGTGGAAGGTCGTCGACGCCTCGAGGTCGCGCTCCGCGTCGGCCTCCCGCGCCCCGCTCTTCACCTCACGACCTGAC
>JBHGAT010000373.1:0-2244 GCA_041946645.1 Candidatus Velamenicoccus archaeovorus
ATGCCCGGCACCGCTCCACCGGTAGAATCGGCTCACGTTGGACAGCCACACCCCTTTCGCAAGGCTCGGTTCGAACGGCGTGGACGAGGCCCCCGGCCTCGTGTTGACCAAGGTGAACGTGTCCGTCCGCGTGCCCACGGGACGGGGTGATCCGCCCTCGGGCTAGGTCGCACGCGCATGCGAGGAACGGGCCTTCGGAGGGGCCTACAGGCCCCCGGAGGCGGACGTGAACGAGCACGAGGCGCTCGTCGAGCGGGCCGTGCGCGAGAAGCGCACGGCGCTGCTGGTCGGCGGGCTCGACACCGGCAAGAGCACGCTCTCGCGAGCGCTGCTCCGCGCCGCGTTGGAGGCGGGGCGCCCCGCGGCGTTCCTGGACGCGGACGTCGGCCAGAAGTCGGTAGGCCCCCCGGCCACCATCACGCTGAAGCACGTCCGTGCCCTCGCCGACCTGGAGCCCGACGCGCTCGCCGTGGCCGACGCCCTGTCGTTCGTCGGGTCCACCACGCCCGAGGGTCACCTGCTCCAGGTCGTGACCGGCGTGGCCAACCTGGCCCGTCGGGCTCGGGAGGAGGGCGCCGACTTCCTGGTGACCGACACCTCGGGGCTGGTGTCCGGGATCTACGGCCAGATCCTCAAGTACCACAAGACCGAGATGCTCCAGCCCGATCTCGTGGTGGGCCTCCAGCGGGGCGAGGAGCTCCTGCCGCTGCTCGGCGTGATCCAGCGGTTCTTCCGGACCGAGGTCGTTCCCCTGGGGGTCCACCCCGCCGTCGTGCCCACCACGGTCGAGCAGCGGGCCGAGAACCGCGAGCGGGCGATGGAGCGCTACTTCACCGGCGAGGTGCACCGCTGGCGGGTGAAGCCCACGGTGTTCATGCCGGCCCTGCCGCCGTTGTTCGACCTGGCGCAGCTCGACCGGCTGGTGGTGGGCCTGTCCGACGGCGCCGGCGGCTACCTGGGCATCGGCTATCTCGAGCACGCCGTCGACGAGGGCGTGCTGCGGCTGATCTCGCCGGTGGCAGAAGGCCCCAAGGCGCTTAGACTGGGCTCCGTTCGTCTGGAGGAGGGCTATCGCGCCAAGCGGGTCGACCTCCGGCACCTGTTCGGATCGGAGTAGCGAGAGGGCGACCAGAAGGGACCCGTGTGCCGTCGCTGATCAAGAAGCGCCGCAAGAAGATGCGGAAGAAGAAGCACAAGAAGTTGCTGAAGAAGACCCGCTGGCAGCGCCGTCAGCAGGGGCGCTAGGAGCGCCCGAGGCTCCGGCCGTGCGCATCACGGGGCGGCCTCGAGCCCGGAGCATCCGCATCGCGGCGTGGGTCGCGACGCTCGCGGTGGCCGCCGCCTGCGGCGGCGGTGGCCCCGCCGGACCGACACGTCCTCCGCCGGGCTCCCGGGCGGTCACCTTCCCCTCCGCGAGCGGCGTGGACCTGGCCGGTCGGCTCTTCGGTGAGGGCCGCACCGCGGTCGTGCTCTCGCACATGCTCCCTGCCGACCAGCGATCGTGGTGGGCGTTCGCCCAGCAGCTCGCCGACCACGGCTACCTCGCCCTGACCTACGACTTCAGCGGCTACTGCCCGGGAGGCGTGGCCGGCTGCTCCGGCGGCACCAAGGAGGTCGCCGGCATCTGGCGAGACGTGGTCGGGGCGATCCGGTTCGTGACCTCGCAGGGCGCCGATCGGGTCCTGCTGGTGGGCGCCAGCATGGGCGGCACCGCGTCCCTGGTGGCAGCGGCGCAGCCCGGGGTCAGCGTGGCGGCGGTGGTGACGCTGTCGGCGCCGCAGTCGATCGAGGGGCTGGTCGCCGATGCCGACACCCTCGCCAAGGTCGGCGCCGCCAAGCTGTTCGTCGCGGGCAACGCGGACCCCACCGGCTCGGCCGACGCCGCTCAGGCGCTGTACGACCGGTCGCCGCCGCCCAAGCGCCTCGAGATCGTCACGTCGGCCGACCACGGCACCGATCTCCTCACGGGCAACCAGTCGGGCGTGGTCACCACGATGATCCTGAGCTATCTGGAGCAGTACCGGGGATGACCCGTCCGATCGTGTTCCTCACCGACTACGGTCTGGCCGACGGGTTCGTCGGTGTCTGCCACGGTGTGATCGCACGGATCGCGCCGGCCGCGCGGGTCATCGATCTCGCCCACCACATCGGCCGGCAGGACGTCCGGCAGGGGGCGGTCACGCTGGCTCGGGCCGCCCGCTACATGCCCGAGGACGCGGTCCACCTGGCGGTGGTCGATCCCGG
>JBHGAT010000374.1:0-2244 GCA_041946645.1 Candidatus Velamenicoccus archaeovorus
GGGGCTACTCCCCCGGCGCGAGCCCTGGGCCCGAGCCCACGATCTCGGACACGATGCGCTCGAGGTCGTCCGCCGAGCCGAACTCGATCACGATCCGCCCGCGCTTGCGACCCATCTGGATGGCCACGCGCGTGGCGAGCTGCTCCGAGAGGATCTCCTCCACCTCGGCCAACGAGCTCGGCTCGGCCTCCGTGGCCGCCGACGGTCCCGCCACGGCGGGCTCCCCGCCCCGTGGCTGCTCAAGGAACCGGCGGACGATCTCCTCGACCTCGCGGACCGAGAGCTCCTCCGCCGCCGCCCGCAGGGCCAGGCTCTTCTGCGCCTCGGCGTCCCCGAGGGAGAGCAGCGAGCGACCGTGACCGGCCTGGATCTTGCGCTCGGCCAGCAGCTGCTGGACCTCCGCCGGGAGCTGGAGGAGGCGGATCGTGTTGGCGACATGCGAGCGGGACACACCCAGCCGCTCGGCCAGCGTCTCCTGCTTCAGGCCGAGCTCGTCCAGGAGCTCGTGGAAGGCCTCGGCCAGCTCGACCGGGTTGAGGTCCTCCCGGTGGATGTTCTCGATCAGGGCCTCGCGCAGCGAGTCGGCGTCATCGCTCTCGCGGACCACGGCGGGCACCGTGGCCAGACCGGCCTTCCTGGCCGCGCGGAGCCGCCGCTCTCCCGCGATCAGCTCGAACCCGGTCTGCGTGCGGCGCACCACGATCGGCTGGAGCACACCGACCTCTCGGATCGAGGAGGCCAGGGCGTCGAGCGACTCGTCCTCGAACGTCACCCGGGGCTGTCGGGGATTGGGCGAGACGGCCTCCACCGGGATCTCGAGCAGCCCCACGCCCTCCTCGACGGCACCGGGGATCAGCGCGGACAACCCGCGACCCAGCCCCCCACGCTTCATCGCTTCCCTCCTCGTCGGAACAGGCCCCATCGCCGCTTGGGGGCCTCATCGTCCTCCGCCTCCGCATCCTCCTGCTCCGGCAGGTCGATGTCGACCTCGTCCTCGATCACGATCACGCTCGGGGGCTCGACCCGCGGTTCGGGTGGCTCCTCCGGACCTTCCAGCTCCGGCAGAGGCGCCTCCGGGGGGCCCTTCGTCTCGTCCTGCGCCTCCTCCTCGACCGCGGATGCAGACTCGGGATGCCCGGGATCGTCCGCCCGGGACTCGACCTCAGGTCGTCGCGGGGCGCCGGAGGCGGTCTTTCCACCGATCGACCGATCCGGCCGGGGAGCCTCCGGCTCGACCTGCGGTGATCGGGGAGATTCATCGTGGGCGAAGGCTTCGTGGACGTCGACGGCCGCCCTGGGTGCCTGCTCGGTCTCCGGGCCGACGGTCGCCTCCACGTCGCCCCCATCCTCCGGCGGAGGGACCCAGATCCCAACGCCTCCGCGTCGCCCGGCCCCTGTCCCTTCCGGAGGAGCCTCCTCCACCTCGTCCTCGGCGTCCGATCCCATCGACATGGGGTGCGGGGCGGTCATCGGGCGCGGTTCCGGGGGCGGTACCACCACCGTTGGCAGGCGCTCCAGCACCGGCATCGGCTCGGCCGGGGCCGCGCGCTCAGCGACCTCGCGGGCCAGGTCGCGATAGCACTCCGCGCCCTTGGACCTCGGATCGTAGACGGTGATGGGCTGCCCGAACCCAGGTGCTTCGGACAGCCGGACGGTGCGGGGGATGATGGTCCGGTACACGCGGTCCCCGAAGAACCGGCGGACCTCCTCCACCACCTGCTCGGACAGCCGGGTCCGGGGGTCGAACATCGTCATCACGATCCCCGTCAGCTGCAGTCCGGGGTTCACGTTCTGCTGGACCAGGCGGACGTTGCGGAGGAGCTGGCCGAGACCCTCGAGCGCGTAGTACTCGCACTGGATGGGCACGATGAGCTCCCCGGCCGCAGCCAGGGCGTTCACCGTGAGCAAGCCGAGTGACGGAGGGCAGTCCAGGAAGATGAAGTCGTACCCGGCGCCGCGGATGGGGTCGATCGCCTTGCGGAGCCGGAGCTCTCGAGAGAACTGGCTCACCAGCTCGATCTCGGCGCCAGCCAGGTCGATCGTGGAGGGGACGGCGGACAGGCCGTCCACCGCCGTGGGCACGATGGCGTGGGCGATGGGCGCCTCGGCCGCCAGCACGTCGTAGACCGTGACGTGGCGGGCCTCGTGGCGGATGCCCAGGCCGGTCGAGGCGTTGCCCTGCGGATCCAGGTCCACCACGAGCACGCGGTACCCGAGCTCGGCCAACGCCGCTCCCAGGCTGAC
>JBHGAT010000375.1:0-2230 GCA_041946645.1 Candidatus Velamenicoccus archaeovorus
GGCGCGTACCTCGACAGGATCGGACATCGTGGTCCCATCGAGCCCACGGTGGCGTGCCTCCGCGCGCTCCATCTCGAGCACGTCGGTGCGATCCCGTTCGAGAACCTCGACATCCTCCTGGGCCGTCCGATCCGCCTCGACCTGGAGAGCCTGCAGACCAAGCTGGTCGAGGCCCGGCGCGGCGGGTACTGCTTCGAGCACAACACGCTGTTCGCCGCCGTGCTCGAGGAGATCGGGTTCGGCGTGACCCGGCTCGCGGCGCGCGTGCGACAGGGCCCCGAGATGGCCCCGCGCACCCACATGGTCCTCAGGATCGAGGCCGAGGGCGCCGAGTGGCTGGCCGACGTGGGGTTCGGGGGCGGCTCGATCCTGGAGCCGCTGCCGTTCGTGCCCGGCTCCGAAGTCGACCAGTCCGGCTGGCGGTTCCGGCTGGTGGAAGCGGACGGCGCCCGGGTGCTCCAGGCGCTCCGCCCGGAGGGGTGGGACGACTACTACGCGTTCACGTCGGAGCCGCAGTACGCCGTGGACTACGAGGTGGCGAACCACTTCACGTCCACGCATCCCTCGTCGCGGTTCACCAAGGTCCTCACCGCGCAGCTGTCGTGGCCGGAGCGCTCGCTGATCCTCCGCGACCTCGACCTGACCGAGATGACGCCCTCGGGTCAGACCGTGGAGCGGATCGCGCCGGAGGACCTGCTCGACGTCCTGGCGACACGGTTCACGCTCGCCGTCCCCGAGGGGACGCGGTTCGCGATCGGCGGGCGGCGCCGACGCCCGCGAGGGTCGTCCGGCGGGCCAGCCGGGCCTCCAGCGGCGAGGGGAACCGCGTCTTGATCCGGACGTCGCCGAGCCAGGTGCGCAGGCGCTCCCGCTCCTCCTCGATGGCCCTTCGGGTCCTCGCATCCACGGGTTCGAGCAGCTCGACCACGACCTCGCCGTCGGCGGCCTGGGCCCATCCCCCCACCACCCGACCGTCCGCCCAGACCGTCGGCCCCGCGTTGCCGTTGCGGTCGAAGGCGGCGGCTCCGTGCGGACCCAGGTACCAGGCCCGCTCCTTCCAGCCCATGATCGTGGCGTCGAGCCCGGGCAGGAGGGCCACCCACCGCCCGAGCGGGCCCTCGGGCTCGAGGTCGTCGGGCAGCACGTAGCCGGTGCCTTCGTCGAGCGCGACCTGCTCCGCTCCAACGTCAGTGAGCGTCGCGGCGACGTCCTTGGCCGTCCAGCCGGTCCACCATCGCAGGTCCGTCACGGTCCCGGGCCCGAATGCGCGGAGCCACCGGCGCAGGAGCTCGGCGCGGGCCTCGGCCGGATCGATCCGGGGGAGGGGAGCGTCCAGCCACGACCCGAGAGGCGCCCACCGGTACTGCCCCGAGGTCCACCCACCGAGGGGCCGGGTCCGCACGATCCGGCCCTCGCCGGCCAGCAGGAACAGCACGCGGGTGGAGACCCCCACGGTCGCCGCCCAGGTCGTGCCCTCGCCGAACGTGAGCTTGGCTCCGAGCTCGGGGACGTCCTCCGTCAGCTCGCGGGCGGTCGCCTCGCCCCGGGCGAGCAGCGCCGCGTGCGTGCGGTCGGCCACGCGCCGGAGCCACCGTGCGCCCGCGCCCGGCGGAACGACCCCCTGCTCCTCCAGCATCCGGATCACCCGACGGCGTTCGCGGGAGGCGAGCGGCGCGGCGCAGGCCTCGTTCATGGCGGCGGCCAGGTCGGTCGGGACGATGAACAGCGTCCGGCGCATCCCGAGCAGCCGCACCAGCGACCGGCGCTCGTACAGCGCGGCCTCCAGGTCCGCCGCCACGAACCCCTCGACCCGGGCCCGCGCCGAGAGGTAGACGGACGACGGGTCGCTCGAGTGCAGGCCGACCACCGCCCGGGCGGCCTCCTCCACCGATCCCACCGGGCGGGCCAGCGCGTGACGGATGGCCAGCCTGGCCCGCCGCTCCGCCGTCGTGATGGTCCGCATGTCGGCCCCCAACCTACCGTCCGGCGAGGACGTGCCGGACGCCTCTACGGGGCCGGGTCGGGCTGGCCCGATGAGTTCCGGGCAGCCGCGGGGTCCCTCCATCGAGAGAGGAGGTCGGGTGCCCGCTCCCGAGGGTCGGCGGGGCCTGGGCGAGCGAGGGTGTGAGCCCGCCCACGCCGACGCGGACCTGATCTGCGACGTGCGCCTGGTCGTCGACCCGGACCTCGGCGTGCTCGACGCGCTGGCCCGGCTCGCGCTGGCCGCGCG
>JBHGAT010000376.1:0-2230 GCA_041946645.1 Candidatus Velamenicoccus archaeovorus
TGCGGACGCTAGCAGGAGGCGACGACATCGCGGGCCCGCAGGGCGTCCGTGGGTAGACTGGCCGTCCCGTGGAGCCCATCACCGCGCCCGTCGCCCCGGGCATCACCGCGATCGACACGTTGTTCGCCGGACGGGAGCGGTACACGGCCGCCTACCTCCTGGAGGCCCGCGAGCTCACGCTGGTGGAGACCGGCCCGACGCATTCGGTGGAGCCGGTGCGAGCGGGGCTCGAGCGGCTCGGCGTGAGCCCCGATGAGCTGGCCAACGTCGTGGTCACGCACATCCACCTCGACCACGCGGGCGGCGTGGGACGCCTGTCGACGGTGTTCCCCCGGGCCACGGTCTGGGTCCACGAGCGCGGGGCGCCGCACCTGGCCGACCCCGGCAAGCTGGTCGCGAGCGCCACGCGGCTGTACGGCGAGGCGGACATGGCCCGGCTGTTCGGACCGGTCGAGCCGGTGCCGGGGGATCGGCTCCGGGCGCTGGCCGGCGGCGACCGGATCCCGCTGGGCGACCGTGGGCTCGAGGTCCTGTACACGCCGGGGCACGCCTCCCACCAGGTGGCCCTGGTGGACTCGCGCACGGGTGCGGTGTTCACGGGGGACGCCCTGGGGATCCACCTGCCGGACCTCCCGGTGCTCCGCCCGGCCACACCGCCGCCGGACGTGGACGTGGAGGCTGGCGTGGCGAGCATCGAGGCGATCCGGGCCCGGCGGCCGTCGGCGCTGCTGTTCGCCCATTTCGGCCCGATCCGCGAGGTGGACGCCACGTGCGACCTGGCGGTCCGCCGGCTCCGGGCCTGGGCCGAGGTCGTGCGGAGCGCCCTGGCCACGACCGACGACCTCGAGGAGATCACGCGCCGGCTGGCCCAGGAGAGCTCCCGTGACGTCGAGACCGGCGCGCAGGCCACCCTGGACCTGGAGGCGTTGGAGCGGCGGTTCGAGCTCCTCTCGAGCATCCGCGCCAACGCCCAAGGGCTGATCCGCTACTGGCGCAAGCGCTGGGAGCGGGAGGGCGGGATGGCGTCCGACCCGGTCGAGCCCGGCAGGGCTCGTCCGGCGGACGATCAGCCCAGCTGAGCGACGCGCTCCGCCACGTCGTAGGCGGCGGGGTCGTGGCGCATGATCTTGCGGAACTCGCGAGCGGCCTCGGCCCGCCGGCCGGCCCGCTCCAGGACGCTGGCGGTCACGTACCAGACCCGGATCACCTCGGGCCCGGCGACGTCCTCGCGCGTGCGGACCCGGCGGAGCAGGCCCAGGGCCTGGTCGAACCGGCCCAGATCGGCCAGGGCGGAGGCCGCCACGATCACCGCCTCGGCCTTGGCGGCCAGCGACACGCCGCGGGCCGCGAGCGCTTCCTCGGCCAGCGGGACCGCCCGCTCGGGATGGCCGAGGGCGCGATGGCAGTCCGCGATGAGGTGGTTCTGGTCGGCCCGGCCGGACATCCGCCGGTACGCCTGCATCTCCGAGAGGGCCTCGCGCCAGCGCTCCTGCCCGTACAGGGCCATGCCCAGGACCTCGCGGATGGAGGCGGCCCGAGGGGCCAGGTCCTTGGCCTTGGCCGCCTCGCTGGCCGCGCCCCGCGCGTCGCCGCGCTCGAGGAGCTCGACCGCGCGCGCCAGCCGGGCGATCGCCGCGTCCGCCTTGCCGGCCCGCGCGACCCGCCGGAGCTCAACCTCGACCTCGCGGGGCAGCCGGGTCCGAGCCGGAGCGGGGCGGCGGTGCGGGGTGGGGCGGGGACGGAGGGCCTTGGGCATGCCGGTAGCGTACCCGCCGGGCAGCGGACCCACCCCGGGAACGGAGAGAGCCGCCCGAAGGCGGCTCTCTCGCAAGGTGTTCCGGCGGCGACCTACTCTCCCACTCGGTCTCCCGAGCAGTACCATCGGCGCTGGAGGGCTTAACTTCCGGGTTCGGGATGGGACCGGGTGTTCCCCCTCCGCCATGACCACCGAAACGCTGGCCCCGATCCTCGAGATCGGGACGAACGCGAGGGTGCGTCCCCCGAGCAGAGCTCGGGAACCGATAGCGAGCGCGAGCGATGCCAAGTCCTCGGCCTATTAGTACCGGTCGGCTCAACACGTTGCCGTGCGTACACCTCCGGCCTATCAACCTCGTAGTCTGCGAGGGGCCTTACCTGGTCGACCCAGTGGGAGACCTCATCTTGGGGCGAGCTTCGCACTTAGATGCTTTCAGCGCTTATCTCTGCCGCACGTGGCTAACCAGCCGTGCCG
>JBHGAT010000377.1:0-2225 GCA_041946645.1 Candidatus Velamenicoccus archaeovorus
CGCCGCCCGAGCGGGTCTGGCTGGAAGGCCGCGAGTACGCCGTGGTCGGGATCCTCGCCAGCCGCCTGGAGAAGCTGTATCGCGAGACCGGGCACAAGCCCTTCCACGACACGCTGAAGGTGGCCGTGGAATCCGGATCGGATGACACCGTGCTCGTGGCCGATCTGGCGGAGCTCGAGGTCGCGCTGGGCATCCGCCCACACGCGGCCGCCAATACCGTCTGAGCGAGACGGCCACCGACGGGGACCGCCATGATCGAGGAGCTATCCGAGTACGAGCGTGGCTACCTGGACGGCTACCGGTACGTGCGAGCGGAAGCGCGCGACCCCGTGGCCAGTCCGCGCGTGGGCGAGGTGGACGCGGAGCGGCGCACGCTGACGGAGGTCCAGGTGGGCGAGGATCCGGCCGACGGCCTCATCGACGGCAGCGAGGCGGACTACTGGCTGGGCTACTACCACGGCCAGTACCATGCCCGCACCGGCGCGCCGCCGCCGGGGGCCGCCGGCCGCGTCCCCGCGGGGCTGAATGCCGGACGAGCCTGAGGGCGCCGCCCTTCCTCTCTCCCCGGCGCTGTTCCTCGTCGCCGGCCTGGCCCTCGGGGCGGCGCACTCATTCCCCGCAGGCGGCCAGTCGCCGCCCGGCTACTTCAGGTCGAAATCGATCCCCACGCCGAAGACGGCGAAGCCCTCGTCGTCGCGGTTGCGGTCCTGCATGTTGTAGCCGAGCTCGGCGAAGAGGCGGGGCCGGCTGAAGACCCAGAGCTTGTCCTTCGGCACCCAGTAGAAGGCTCCTCCGACGCGCTGGCGCGTGAGGCCGGCGTCCGCCGCGTGCGTCACCTCGTAGAACGGGCCGGCGAGCAGGATCTGGTCCGCGGGCCCCTTCCACAGCTCGTACATGAGGTGGGTGCGGTTGGCGATCAGGACGTCGCCATCCTTGAGGAGCGTGTCGTACTCGCGCTCGAAGAAGAAGGGCCCGGTCGCGTCGAAGCGGTAGTAGGCCAGGTCGGTCTGGTTCCGCACGTAAAACGGGCCCAGCTTGGCACGGAGCGTGGGCTGGAAGAGGATCCGGTGGCCGAGTCCCGACTCCTCCTGGCCCTCCAGCGCGTCGATCTGGTCGTCCCCGAAAGGCGAGTCCGCCGAGGGGAACGACAGGAGGGCGCCGTTCTCGCCGAAGAAGCCGTAGAGGTCGTACTGCAGGCGCAGCTGGGCCCAGATGGCCGGCATCCACTCGCCGTAGATCGAGGCCTGCGCGTAGGCGGGGTTCACGCCCAGCATGGTCCCGGCCTGGACGTAGGAGGATGGGATGCCGTGCACCCGGTCGAACTCGCTGATCCACCGCCGGAAGGCGCCCAGCACCACCATGGCGCCGTCCGGGTTCACGGCGCCCACCACATCGGCGTGGACGGTGGTCTCGATGGCCGACTTCCCGGGCGGGACATCGCTGGCGAGGGTGAGGGCGGCCCAGCCGGGCGCCGCGAGGAGGAGGGTGAGAAGGCAGCAGGCGGCGAGAAGCCTCGGCCGGGTCATGTCAGCTCCTTTCGCGGTCCCGACGACGGCGGGCGGCCCGCCCGGACGGCTCCGGGCGGGCGCACTACATCAGGAATCCTGCGTCCCGGTCAAGCGGGAACTTCCCGTCGTCAGGAGTTGCGTCTGCACCTCCTTCGCGCCGCGGTGCCGGGCGCCCCGGCACGGCTACTGGCGCTCCCGATCCTCCTTCTTGTCCAGCTCGCCGGAGTCCAGCTCGCGCTGCCGCTCGGCGTAGTCCGACTCGGTGGTGGGGTCGAGCCGGCGCTCCCACGTGTTCACGTCGCGCCGGTCCACCTTGGCCGTCGGGTCCAGCTCTTCGCCGTCCCCGTAGGTGACGCCGGCAGCCTCGCCGATCTCGTCCACGATGTCCTGGTCGGGCGTGCTCACCGTGCCGCCCACGCCCTCCTCGCCCACCGGGTCGGCGCGGCCCCAGTCCGCGTCCGGGTCCTCGGCGGAAACGTCGGGCGAGCCGGACGGGGGCCGGGCCGGCACGCGCCGCCCGGAGTCGCCTTCCCGCTGCCGGGGTAACTCGGCGAGCTCCCGCTGGATGTCCTGCTCCTCGAGGAGCACCTCCGGCGCCCCCTCCTCGTCCCCCTCGTCGCCGTCCTCCTCGTCCTCCTCCTCGTCCTCGTCGTCCAGCTCGACCTCCAGGTCGTCGTCCCGCTCCTCGTCCTCGAGGTCGTCGCCGTTCCGATCCCA
>JBHGAT010000378.1:0-2224 GCA_041946645.1 Candidatus Velamenicoccus archaeovorus
CGGACCCGGCCCGGCTCCCGGAGGGGATGGAGCCGGGCCTGTCGGCCTCGGGCCGGTTCCACCAGCGGGACTCGACGTACCCGTTCGGCGCGCACGTGGCGGTGGTCGAGGTCGACCTGGAGACCGGCGAGGCGAGGCTGATCCGCCACGTCGCCGTGGACGACTGCGGGCGGATCCTGAACCCGCTCCTGGTGCAGGGCCAGGTCCACGGCGGGCTCGCGCAGGGGATCGGCCAGGCGCTGTTCGAGGGCGTGAGCTACGACGAGCTGGGCTCGCCGCTCTCGGCCAACCTCACGGCCTACCTGGTGCCGAGCGCGGCCGAGCTCCCGGCGTTCGACACCGCCCACACGGAGACACCTACACCGTTGAACCCGTTGGGGGCCAAGGGCATCGGGGAGTCGGCCACGATCGGTTCGACCCCCGCGGTGCAGTCCGCGGTGATCGACGCCGTGGCCCACCTGGGCGTCCGGCACATCGACATGCCCCTGCTGCCCGAGCGGGTGTGGCGGGCCGTCCGCGCCGCGACCGAGGGCGCCCGCGCGCCGAGCGCCTGAGGCCGCCCGACTCAGGTCACCGGCTGCCCGGTCACGGCGACGCGTTCGATCAGGTCGGCCGCCCTCACCGTCCCCTGCCCGCGCCGGAGCCGCTCGGACATCGCGGCGAGTCGCCGGGTCAGCGCCTCGTCGGCGACGAGCCGGTCGATCGCGCCGGTCAGCTGCTCGTCCTCGAACGCGTACGTGGGCAACCGCACGCCCAGCCCGAGCTCGTCGACCCGCTGCGCGTTGTCGTACTGGTCCCAGAACAGCGGGAGGACGATCATCGGCTTGCCGGCATGCCAGCTCTCCGTGACCGTGTTGTTGCCGCCGTGCGTGATCACCAGGTCGACCAGCGGAAGGATCGCCGGTTGCGGCAGGAACGCCTCCCCGACCATGTTGTCGGCCAGCTCGTACAGCTCGGCCTGCGGTCCCTTGCTCACGATGTAGCGATGCGGCGTCCGCGAGAGCACGTCGACCAGCCGCCGCATCAGCTCGACGTCGGCCGAGCCGAGCGACCCCAGCGACAGGTACACGAGGGCGCCCTCGCCGCCGAGCTTCTCGTGCTCGGTGTAGGTGTCGTCCACCCGCCGGACGGAGCTCTCGAGCCGGTGCACGGTGGGAGGGAGCGGGTTCGAGCGCGCGTAGTCCGCCTCGGCCGGGAACACGTACAGGTTCAGGTACGGCGAGGGCCACAGGTAGTCGCGGGGCGAGGGCAGGGCCGGCGCCCCACGCTCCCGCACCCACGCGTCGAGCTCCGCGATCTGCGGGCCGAGGACCCGGTCGTACTCGGCCCAGAACGCGTCCCACCCCGAGCGGTCATCCGCCGGAGACCCCGAGAAGACGGGGGGGAGCGCGGGGTCCTTCCACTCGAGCGGGTTGCAGGACGTGATGCGCACCCAGGGCCTCCCGCTGGCGGGGATCGCCGGGAACGCCACCACGTTGTCCTCCACGATCGCGTCGGGCCGCAGGTCGTCGAAGATCTCACGCAGCCGGTCGTCCACGTACCTCGCGCCGTCGATCAGGGCCTGCCAGGTCGGCCGGAGGAAGGTCTCGAGCTGCTCGATCGTGGGCTTGCGGAACTCCGGCGCCGTGTCGCGGATGAAGTCCTTCCAGAACTGCCCGGGTTCCTCCTCGACCTCGGGCGGCGGCGTGAGCCGCATCCGAGCCTCCTCGAACCCCTTGGCCTCCAGGGTGCCGGCGAAGGACTCCTCGACCACGAACACCACGCGGTGCCCGCGCTCGCGGAGCACGGTGCCGATCCCGATGCAGTTGTTGGTCGGCCCGAACGCCCCCTCCGGGAAGAACACGATGGTCCTGCTGTCGCTGCTCACGGAACCCTCCTGTCGGGTGTCCGGGGACTGATACCCGGTGCGGTGCCCGCCGGTCAACCGCGGGGGGCGTGGCCGCGGCGGGCCGGCCCGTCCGGCTACGCTGGAGGCGTGAACGAGCAGGTCCTGCTCGTCGAGGACGACCCCTCGATCCGCGAGGCGACCGCCCTGGGCCTCGAGGGCGCCGGGTTCCGGGTGGCCACCGCGGCCGACGGGCGCGACGGGCTCGAGCGGTTCGAGCGCGACGGCGACCGCATCGACCTGGTCGTGCTCGACGTGATGCTGCCCGGGGTCGACGGGTTCGAGCTCTGCCGCCGGATCCGCCGCACGAGCGGCGTCCCGATCGTGATGCTGACCGCG
>JBHGAT010000379.1:0-2185 GCA_041946645.1 Candidatus Velamenicoccus archaeovorus
GACGACGCCGGCTCGCTCGGCGACCGGCTGGCCCGGCTCGGCGGCGAGCTGGTGGTGGAGGTGCTCCACGGGCTCGCCGAGGGCACCGCGGAGCCCGTGCCCCAGGACGACACGCGAGCCACGACCACGCCCCGGCTGGGGCCGGAGGCCCGGCGGATCGACTGGGGGCAGCCGGCCGGCGCGGTGGTCCGGCGGGTCCGGGCCTTCGCGCCCGAGCCGGGCGCCCGCACGGCGTTCCGGGGGCGGCCGCTGAAGGTGCTGCGGGCCCGGAGCGCCGACGTCGCCGGGCCGGCGCCGGCGGGGACCGTGGCGGAGGTCGACGCGGAGGGGTTCGTCGTGGCGGCGGCCGACGGCGGTGTCCGCGTCGTGGAGGTGGCGCCCGCCGGCAAGCGCCGGATGCCCGCCTCCGAGTTCGTGCGGGGCCACCGCCCCCGGCCCGGCGAGCCGATGGCGTGACGCGCTCCGCGCGCTCGGGGCGGCGTTCGGGCCCGGGGACGCCGGCGGGGCCCTCGGCCCGCGAGATCGCGCTGGGCGTCCTGGTGCGGGTGGTCGAGCACGGCGGCTACTCGAACCTGGCCCTCCGGGCCGCCCTGGGCCGCTCGTCGCTGTCCGCCCGCGACCGGCACCTGGCCACCGAGCTCTCGTACGGGACCCTCCGTCGGCTCCCCGCGCTGGACCGGGCGCTCCGTCCGCTCCTGGTCCGGCCGTGGGAGCGGACCGCGCCCCGGACCCGGGCGCTGCTGCGGCTCGGGGCCTACCAGCTGCTGTACACGCGGATCCCGCCGCACGCGGCGGTGGGGGAGACCGTCGCGCTGGCGGCGTCCCGGGAGCGCGGGTTCGCGAACGCGGTCCTCCGCCGCCTGGCCGCCGCGCCGCCGGCGCCGCCGTCGGGCTCCTCGGACGACGACGTCGCGGTCCGCACCGGGCTCGCGCCCTGGGCCGTGCGCGAGCTCCGGCGGCTGGCCGGCGACCGGGTCGAGGAGGCGGCCGCGGCCCTCGGCGAGCGCGGGCCGCTCACGCTCCGGACCAACACGTGCCGAGCGTCGGTGGCCCAGCTCGAGGTGCGCCTGTCCGCGGCCGGCCACGCTCCGCGGCGGGGAGCGCTGCACCCCGACTCGCTGCTCCTTGACGCCGGAACGCCGTCGGAGCTCCCCGGCTTCGCCGAGGGCTGGTTCGCCGTGCAGGACCAGGCTTCCTCGTTCGTGGTCCGGGCCCTGGAACCGCGCCCGGGGGACCGAGCCCTCGATGCCTGCGCCGGCCCCGGCGGCAAGGCCGCGTACCTGGCGTGCCTGGTCGGTCCCTCGGGCTCGGTGGTGGCGGCGGACGTCTCGCCGGTCCGGGTCGGGCTGGTCCGGGACCAGGCCCAGCGGCTGCGGGTCCCCGTGCACCTGGTGGTGCAGGACGGCCGCCGGCCGGCGGTGCGAGGCCCGTTCGACCGCATCCTCGTGGACGCCCCGTGCTCGGGGATGGGGTCGGCCCGGCGCCGGCCGGAGCTGCTGTGGCGGGCCCGTCGCGAGGAGCTCTCGCACCTGGCGCGGCTGCAGGTGGCCATCGTGTCGAGCCTGGCCGACCAGCTTGCGCCGGGCGGGCGGCTCGTGTACTCGGTGTGCACGTTCCCCCGCGCCGAGACCGATGCGGCGTGCGACGCGATCCTGCGGCACCGCCCGGACCTCGAGCCGGCGCCGATCGCGGGCCCCGACGGCCCGGCGCCGAGGGTGCGCCTGTGGCCGCACCTGCACGGCACCGACGCGATGTTCGTGGCCGCCTTCCGTCGCCGGGCCTCCCCGCCCGAGCGAGGGGCCCGGCTAGGATAGGCCCGTGGGGAAGCTCTCGGCGTCGATCCTGTCGGCCGACCTCGCGCGGCTGGCCGAGCAGGTAAAGCTGATCGAGCCGTATGCCGACGTCATCCATGTCGACGTGATGGATGCTCACTTCGTCCCGCCGCTCACGATCGGGCCCGTCGTGGTGGCCTCGCTCCGGCCGCACACGGACCTGGTGCTGCACGGCCACCTGATGGTGGAGGCGCCCGAGGCGCTGTTCGACGACCTGGCCGAGGCGGGCATGGACATGATCTCGTTCCACGTGGAGGCGGTCGAGGACCCCGCCCCCGTGATCGCCAAGGCTCGGGGGGCCGGGATGGGAGTGGGCATGACCGTGAACCCGGAGACGCCGGTCGAGGCGGTCC
>JBHGAT010000038.1:0-10469 GCA_041946645.1 Candidatus Velamenicoccus archaeovorus
ACCGCCGACCGCACCGCGTTGGCCGCGGTCTGACCGAGCCCGCAGATCGAGGCGTCCTGCATCACCTGTGCCAGGTCGTCGAGCAGCGCGAGCTCCTGCTCCCGAGAGCCGAGCTCGCGACCCGATGCCAGCCGCCCGAGGACCTCCTCCTGGCGCGCGGTCCCCACGCGGCACGGCACGCACTGCCCGCACGACTCGTCGCGGAAGAACGCGGCGATCCGCAGGACCACGTCGACCAGGTCGACCGTGTCGTCGAACGCCATCACCACGCCGGAGCCCAGGGTCACGCCCAACCGCCGCGCCCCCTCGAACGAGAGCGGCATGTCGAGCTCGTCCGGCGTCACGAACGCCCCCGCGGCGCCGCCCAGCAGCACCGCGCGGAGCTCCCGTCCCTCGGGCACGCCGCCGGCCAGCTCGAGCAGGTGCCGCAGCGTGGTGCCGAACTCGACCTCGTACAGCCCGGGCCGGACGACCGAGCCCGACAGGCAGAACAGCCGGGTCCCGGTGGAGTCGGCCGTCCCGATCTGGGCGAACGCGGGACCGCCGATCCGCAGGATCTCGAGCACGTTCACCAGCGTCTCGACGTTGTTGATCCCGGTCGGCTTGCCGAACAGCCCGTGGGTCACGGGGAACGGCGGCTTGTTCCGGGGCTCGGCCCGCTTGCCCTCGATCGAGTTGAACAGCGCCGTCTCCTCGCCCGCGATGTACGCACCGGCGCCCCGACGGATCTCGACGTCGAACGCGAACCCCTCGCCCATCACGTCTTCGCCCAGGAACCCCCGCGCGCGGGCCTCGTCGACCGCGTGGTGCAGCCGCCGGAGCGCCAAGGGGTACTCCCCTCGCAGGTACACGTACCCCCGCTCGGAGCCGGTCGCGTAGCCCGCGATCGTGAGCGCCTCGATCACCGCGAACGGATCCTCCTCCAGGAGGATGCGGTCCTTGAAGGTCCCCGGCTCCGACTCGTCGGCGTTGCAGACGAACGCGTGCGGCCGGACGGGTTGGGTGGCCACGGCCTCCCACTTCACGCCGGTGGGGAACGCGGCGCCGCCCCGGCCGAGCAGCTTCGCGTCCTTCACCTCGCGGATCACCCCGGCCGGACCGAGCTCGAACGCCCGCCGGAGCGCCTCGTACCCGCCGTGCGCGCGGTAGTCGTCCAGGCTGGTCGGCTCGACCACCCCGACCCGGCGGAGCAGCCGCAGGCCCTCGGTCTGCGGGACGCCCGAGACCGCGCTCCCGTTGCGGCGCCAGGGCTCCCCCTCGAGCACGTCGAGGACCTGCCCGGCGTCGGTCGGCGCCAGGGCCCAGTCGTACGGCTCCGCGCCCGCGGCCTGGAACAGCACCGCCGGGGCCCGGTCGCACAGGCCCAGGCAGGGGCTGCGGGCCCACGTGAACCGGCCGCTCGGGTCCGCGGACCCCCCGGGCCCGATCGTCCGCTCGAGCTGCTCGCACAGCGCGAGCGCTCCGTGGGGCCGGCACCCGATGTCGTCGCAGACGTGGGCGATCCGCGGCGCCCGGGGCTCGGTCACGAACATCGCGTAGAAGCTGGCCACGCCGTAGGCCTCGGCCGGCGGCACGGACAGCCGCTGGCACACGTAGTTCAGCCCCCCGCGGCTGATCCAGCCCATCCTCGACTGCAGGGCGTGCAGCGCCGGCAGCAGCAGGTGCCGCCGCTCGCGGACCTCCCGCCCGCCGAACGCGACGTGGCCGTCGAGCTCGGGACGCCACGTCCCGCCGTGCCAGCCCGAGTCGGCCGGCCCCAGCACCGCGTCGACCGCCGCGCGTTCGTCCTCGGTGGGCGTCGCGTCCATCAGCCGGAGGTCCACGCGATCCCCCTCACTCTCCTCCCCCGGCGGGCGCGGGACGCTCGAGCCGGTCGATCCGGATCGCCGTGGCCTTGAACTCGGCCGTGCCCGACTTCGCGTCGGTGGCGTCGATGGTCAGCACGTTGGTCGGCACGAGGTCCTGGAAGTGCAGGTTCATGAACGCGAGGCCCGGCCGGAGCGAGCGCTCGAACAGGACCGGAGCCTCCACGGTCCCCCGCCGCGAGGTCACCCGGACCACCTCGCCCTCGGACAGGTCGTACCGGGCGGCGTCCTCCGGCGAGAGGAGCAGCGCCTCGGGACGACGCCGCAGCGGCGACGCGAACTGGCCGCTCTGGACGCCGGTGTTGTACGAGTCCAGTCTCCGGCCCGTGGTCAGGCGGATCGGGTACTCGGGCGTCAGCTCGTCCACCGGCGGCTCGTGCTCCACGACGGTGAACGGGGCGAGACGGCCCCGATCCGCGGGGTCCTCCGCCCACAGCCGTCCATGCAGGAACGTCGCGCCGGGGTCGTCCAGGTCCCGACACGGCCACCGCAGCCCGCCCAGGGCCTCGAGCCGCTCGTAGCTCATGCCGGCGTGGATCGGCGACAGGCTCCGGAGCTCGTCCCACGCCGCCCGGGCCGTGACCTCGCCCCAGTCGTGGCCGAACCGCTCCGAGAGCTGCGCGAGGATCCAGAGGTCGTCCCGTGCGTTCCCCGGCGGCTCGAGCGCCTTGCGGACCCGCTGCACCCGGCGCTCGCTGCTGGTCACGGTGCCTTCGGACTCGGCCCAGGCGGCCGCCGCCGGGAGCACGATGTCGGCCATCTCGCCCGTGCGGGTGAGCATGATGTCCTGGACGATCAGGCAGTCCAGGTTCTCGAGCAGCTTCTGGGCGCGATGCGAGTCGGCCTCTGACTGGGCGGGGTTCTCGCCGATGCAGTAGAGCGCGGTGAGGTCCCCCCGCTCCATGGCCTCGAGCATCGCCGAGACGTGCCAGCCGGGTTCCGCGGGGATCGGCCCCCCGTACGCGCGCTCGAACCTGCCCCGCAGCTCGTCGTCGGCGACGTCCTGGAACCCGGGCAGCTTGTTGGGGAGGGCCCCCATGTCCCCCCCGCCCTGGACGTTGTTCTGCCCGCGAACGGGGTTCAGGCCGCTCCCGTACCGGCCGACGTGCCCCGTCAGCAGCGCGAGGTCGATCAACGCCAGCACGTTGTCCGTGGCGTTGTGGTGCTCGGTGATGCCGAGGGTCCAGCACAGGATGGCGCGGTCGGCCTTCGCGTAGGTGTGCGCCAGGTCGCGGATCGCCCCGGCCGGCACGCCGGTGACGCGCTCGCCCTCCTCGAGCGTCCAGGGCTCGACCGACGCCGCGTAGGCCTCGAACCCCTCGGTGGCCCGCTCGACGAACGTCCGGTTGACCAGGCCGGCGTGGACGATCTCGCGGCCGATCGTGTTGGCCAGCGCGATGTCGGTGCCCACGTCGATCCCGAGCCATACGTCGGCCCATCGCGCCGAGTCGGTCCGGCGCGGATCGACGGCGTACAGCTTCGCGCCGTTCCGGACGCCCTTGAGGATGTGATGGAAGAAGATCGGGTGCGTCTCGCGCGCGTTCGACCCCCACAGGATGATGAGGTCGGTGTGCTCGATCTCCTCGTACGAGCTGGTTCCCCCACCTGCCCCGAACACCGTGGCCAGACCGACCACGCTGGGAGCGTGTCAGGTGCGGTTGCAGCTGTCGATGTTGTTGCTGCCGAGCGACTGACGGACGAACTTCTGGGCGAGGTAGTTCATCTCGTTGGTCGCCTTGGAGCAGCTGAACACGCCGACGCCCCGGCCGCCGTTCCGCTCGACCGCCCGGCGGAGCCCCTCCGCGGCCCGGTCCAGGGCCTCGTCCCAGGTGGCCACCCGGAGGGAGCCGTTCTCGCGGACCATCGGCTCGGTGAGGCGGGCGTACCCGTTCGCCATCGAAGCGTGCCTCCTTCCTGCGCCGCTCCGCGGAATCTTATCCCGCCGTTCGAACGCGGTGGTCGGACCTCGGCCCAAGGGCCACGCCCGCCGGGCGTCCATGCTCAGACCGCGATGCGCTCTGGGTGCGTGTAGACGTTGAACCGATCCTCGCGGAGGAAGCCCACCACCGTCATCCCGAACCGGTCGGCCGCCTCCACCGCGAGCGACGAGGGCGCCGAGACCGCCGCCACGACGGGCAGGCCGGCCACCGCCGCCTTCTGCACGATCTCGAACGAGGCCCGCCCCGACACCAGCAGGATCCGCCGCGAGAGCGGGACCTGGCCGGCCAGGAGGGCCTCACCCACGATCTTGTCCACGGCGTTGTGGCGGCCGACGTCCTCCCGGAGCGACACCAGGGTCCCGTCGGTCGCGAACAGACCGGCCGCGTGCAGCCCCCCGGTCTCCAAGAACACGCGCTGGGCCCGCTGTAGCTCGTCGGGCAGGCCGGAGACCACCGCGGCCTCGACGGTCGGGCCGGGACCGACCGGCGCGCACCGGACCTCGACGTGCTCGAGCGCGGCCTTCCCGCAGATCCCGCACGAGGACGTCGCGAAGAAGTTCCGCGACAGCCGGCTCTCGTCGAACGGCGAGGCGAGCTGCACCGTGACGACGTTGTACCGCTGCTCCGAGGGGTCGAGGTCCTCGCAGTAGCTCACGGAGCGGATGTCGTCGCGCCCCGCGACGAGCCCCTCGGTGAGCAGGAACCCCGCGGCCAGCTCGAAGTCCCCGCCGGGCGTGCGCATCGTCACGGCGACCGAGACCGGCCGCTGGCCCGGTCCCTCCACCCGGATCTCCATGGGCTCTTCGGCCGCCAGGTGGTCGGGGCGCTCGTGCGCCTGCTCCGACCGGACGGCCAGGACCCGTGCTCGGGTGACGTTGCGCCGGACCGGCACCGCTTGCGCCATCGGGTTCCATTATCCGACCTGGGCGATGGAGGTTCGAGCCGTGACCTGGGGTCACGCCCGCGGAGGGCGCCCGGGGGTATCCTGGGCGCCGAGTTTGAACCGCGGGTCAGTGGGGGTCCGGTTCGGATGAAGAGCGGCTTGGAGATCGCGCAGGAGGCCGTCCTGCGGCCCATCACGGAGGTCGCGGCGGCCGCGGGGCTCCGGGAGGACGAGCTCGAGCCCTATGGTCGCTTCCGAGGCAAGGTCTCCCCGGCGGTCCTCGAGCGGCTCCGCGACCGGCCCGACGGCAAGCTGATCATCGTCACCGCCATCACCCCCACCAAGGCCGGCGAGGGCAAGACCACCACCTCGGTCTCGCTCACCCAGGGGCTCGGACGGATCGGTCGTCGCGTGATGCTGTGCCTGCGCGAGCCGTCGATGGGGCCCGTGTTCGGCATCAAGGGCGGCGGCAACGGCGGCGGGTACGCGCAGGTCCTGCCGATGGAGGAGATCAACCTCCACCTGAACGGGGACTTCCACGCGGTCACCGCGGCGCACAACCTGCTGGCCGCCGCGCTCGACGCATCGATCTACCACGGCAACCCGCTCGGCATCGACCCACAGACGATCACCTGGCCCCGGACGCTCGACGTGAACGACCGCCAGCTCCGGTACACCGTGCTCGGCCTGGGGGGCAAGGCCCACGGCGTCCCGCGCGAGGGGTCGTTCGTGATCACCGCGGCCTCCGAGATCATGGCCGTCCTCGCGCTCGCCTCCGACCTGCACGACCTGCGCCGGCGCCTCGGCAGGATCGTGGTGGCCGACACGGTCGACGGAGCGCCGGTCACGGCGGAGGACCTCAAGGTCGCCGGGGCGATGACCGTGATCATGCGCGATGCCGTCCGCCCGAACCTGGTGCAGACGCTCGAGGGCCAGCCGGTGCTGATCCATGCGGGACCGTTCGGCAACATCGCCCACGCCAACAACTCGATCGTGGCCGACCGGATCGCGCTCAAGCTGGCCGACCACGTGGTGACCGAGTCGGGGTTCGGGGCGGACCTCGGGTTCCAGAAGTTCGCCGACATCGTGTGCCGGGTCGGCGGGTTCGCCCCCGGCGCCGGCGTGCTGGTGACCACCGTCCGGGCGCTGAAGTCGCACGGCGGCGTCCGGTTCGACCGCCTGGGCGAGGAGGACCTCGACGCCCTCCGCGCCGGTGCGGAGAACCTCGCGGCCCACGTGGAGACCGTCCGGACCTACGGCGTGCCGTGCGTCGTGGCCATCAACCGCTTCCCCACGGACACGGCGGCCGAGCTCGAGCTGATCGGGGAGCTCGCCGCCACGGTGGGCGCCGAGCGCGTGGTGGTGAACGAGGGCTTCGCCCGGGGCGGCGAGGGCGCGGTCGAGCTCGCGGAGGCCGTGGTCGAGGCCTGCGAGAAGCCCAACGCGTTCGCGCCGCTCACACCGCCGGGCACGCCCGTGCGCGACCAGATCGAAGCGATCGCCGTGAAGCTGTACGGCGCCGAGGGGGTGGACCTGCTCCCCAAGGCCGAGCAGGACCTGGCCCGGCTCGACGCCCTGGGCCTGGCCGACGCGCCGGTGTGCATGGCCAAGACCCACCTGTCGATCTCGCACGACCCCTCGCTGCTCGGGCGGCCGACCGGGTTCCGCCTGCCGGTCCGGGGGATCGTGCCCGCCGCCGGCGCGGGCTTCGTGGTCGTCCTGTGCGGCGACATGCAGCGGATGCCGGGGCTCGGCAAGGAGCCGAACTTCACCGGCGTCGACATCGACGAGCGGGGGCGGACGGTCGGCCTGTTCTGAGGCTCGGCGGCGCGGCCGGTACCGGTTCGGGCCAGGCCCCGGGTTCGCCGCGTCAGGCCACGTCGAATCGGACGTCGGGCTCGTCGACCCGGATCCACAGCGCTCGGGTGACGGCCTGGTTGCGCTCGAAGTCGAAGATGCCGGGCCCGTCCGGGGCGGCCTCCCACACCGCGCCGCAGCCGGGGCACGTCCACAGGGTCTGCGGCCTCGTGTCGGGGTCCTTCGGCGGGGCGCAGGTATGCATCGGCATCCTCCTGGAATCACACGCGTGTGATCCCAGGATAGCCGAGCGGGCCCACCGGGGCGAGGACCGCCGCCGCGGAACCGCGGCTACGCCCGCGGTCGCTCCTTGCCGGTGTCGTAGATCGGGAGCACGTCGACCATGGCCGGCACCGTCCGGTCGTCCAGGGCGATCTCGACCGTCGTCCCCGGGGTCGCCAGGTCGCTCCGCAGCACCGCCAACCCGATCTTGCCGAACCGCGGGCTGTCCGTGGGGCTCGTGAGCGTGCCCACCTCGGCCCCGTCCTTGGTCACGGTGGAGCCGTACCCGGGGAGCTCCTCTGCCTCGTACCGAAGGGTGACGAAGCGGTTGGGCGGGTTCGACGCGATCGCCGCGAGCTTGGCCTTCCCGAGGAACTCCACCGGCGCCTCCACGGCCACGAGACGATCGAGCGAGAAGTCGTACGGCGTGCGCCGGTGCGCCTCGTAGTCGTAGTCGGTCACGATCAGGCCGGCCTCGATCCGCAGGATCTCGATGGCCTCGACCCCGAACGGCGTGGCCCCGGCCCCCACCACCGCGTTCCACAACGCTTCCGCGTCGGCCGGGTCGGTCAGGAACAGCTCGTACCCCATCTCGCCGCCGAAGCCCGTGCGCGACAGGTACACCGGAACGCCGCCCACCTCGACGGGCTCCGGGAAGAAGCGGAAGTACCTCAGCCCGCCCACGTCGGCATCGGTGATCGACGTCACCAGCTCGCGCGAACGGGGCCCGATCACGCCGAGGTGGGGCATCCGTGGCGCGATCCACTCGAACTCCACGTCGAACCCGTTCAACGCGTCGCCGAAGTACCCCTGGTGGTCCTTGCCGTTGGTCATGACCCAGCAGTGGCCCTCGCGACCGGTGTGGAACACGGTGCCGTCGTCCACCATGAGCCCGTCCGCGTCGAGGAAGGCCCCGTACCGGGCCTGCCCCGGCTGCAGGCTCATCACGTCGTTGCTGAAGAGGTACTGGGCCGCTCGCAGCGCGTCGGGCCCCCGGAACTCCCACTTGTTGAGCGGCGAGACGTCCCACACGGCGACGTCGTCGCGAACGGCGTCGTACTCCGTGCGGACGTCGCCGAACCGCTCGACCCAGAGCCACCCGCCGTCGGCGACGTGGGAGGCCCCCATGGCCGAGGTGACGTCGTGGAACGCGGTCCGGATCGCTTCCTCGTCGCTCATCGCTGCGTGCCTCCAGGAGCTCGGGACGGATGACGGGCGCATCCTCGCACGGTCTTGACTGGCCGTTCAAGTCGGCCCGCCCGGCCTGGCGGCGGGGCGTTCGCCGTGCGCCCGCCGCGAAGGCTCAGCGCCGGCGGGTCCGGGTGAGGGCCACCAGGTCGCGCATGCGGCCCCGCCCCAGCCGCTCCATCCGCGAAGCCAGCACCAGGAACAGCTGGGCGGTGACCATCGCGTCGTCCAGGGCCTCGTGGGGGGAGGACACCGGGATGCCGTACCGCGCCGCGACCGAGGAGAGGGTGTGCCGGGTGGCCTGGTCGCGGCCCTCGAGATCGAGGGCGAGCTGCCGTGCGTCCACGGTCCGGCCGGCCCACCGACGCTCGGAGCCCCCGAACGTACGGGCCAGGAACGCCAGCTCGACCTCGGCGAACCAGGCCAGGACGTAGCGGTCCTGGAGCGCCCGGCGCAGCGTCTCGCGAGCCACGGCCATCGGGGGCGCGTCCACCAGATCCCGGGGCAGGATCCCGTGCACCGTCATCGAGGAGGCGGAGGCGGGCACCCGGGGACGGACGAGCTGGTGGATCGCGCCGCCGACGATCACGCGGCCCCTCTCGACCGGCACCACGCCGAACGAGACCACCTCGTCCCGATCGTAGTCGAGGCCGGTGGTCTCGAAGTCGAGCGAGGCGAACCGCGCCTCACGCCAGCTGAGGCGCCGCGTCCGGCGGGCCGGACGCGCGGGCCCGGCCCCGAGGATCCCACGGCTCAGCGGCACCGGACCACGACCTCGTCCGTGACCACGACATCGACCGGCACGTCGGCGCTCCCGTGCGGCACCCCGTCGATCAGCTGGAGGGCGAAGCCGATGGCCACCTTCACCACGTCGGGACGGGTCCGTCGGAAGAACCGGTCGTAGTACCCGGCGCCGTACCCCACGCGGTGGCCCCGACGGTCGAAAGCCACCCCCGGGGTGACCACCACGTCGATCTCGGCCGCCGGCAGGACCTCCCCGCCGACGGGCTCGCGAGCGCCGAACGAGGCGGTGCGGAAGTCCCCGTCGGGGCGGAAGACCACGGGCTCGAGCTCGCCCCCCACGATGCGCGGGAGCACGGCGCGCCGCCCCCGGGCCACCAACCCGTCGAGGATCGGGGTCGTGCGGACCTCGGACCCGAACGAGCTGAACGCCATCACCGTGCCCGCCGCCGCGAGCTCCGGCAGGCCGAGCAGCCGCCGCGCGACCTCGGCGCTCCGGCGCTCGAGCTCGTCCGGCGGGAGCGCGTCCCGCCGGGCCAGGACCTCCCGTCGGAGGGCCCGCTTCTCGCGCTTCAAGCGGTCGGCCGAGCTCACGCTGCGCCCCCCACGGCCGGGAGGACGCGCTCGGCGATCAGCTCGAGCCGATCGGGCGGACCGGCCGGCATGAGCACGGCCCACGCGGCCCCGGCAGCCCGCAACCCGCGCAGGAAGGCGACCAGACCGTCCGCGTCGCCGCTCCAGACGTCCGGGGTGAGGCCGCGTTCGCGCCGCCGGCCGCGGAGCGCTTCGACGTCGTCGCGGTCCCGGCCCACCAGGACGATGCCCCCCCACGTGGGGGGAACGGTCCGGCCGGCCTCGTCGGCGGCCCGGCGCAGGCCGGCCACGCGGCGCTCGAACCCCGGCAGGTCCACCCCCCACCCGTTCCACGCGTCGGCCAGCCGACCCGCGATGGCCACGACCGCGTCGCTCAGCCCGCCCACCCACACCGGCGGCCCGTCCGGGCGGTGCGGGGGCGGGAGCAGCGGCCCCCGCACCGCCGGCACCAGCGCGCTCCCCTCCCAGGGTCGCCCGGCGAACAGCTCGCGGAGCGCACGGACCGTGTCGGCCAGGTGCGCGTGACGGACCGCCCGCTCGCGATACGCGATCCCGTAGGCGTCGTGCTCGCGCTTGCTGAGCTCGTCGCCGGTCCCCACGGCCAGCACCAGCCTCCCTCCGCTCGCGCCGTCCAGCGCGGCGGCCAGACTGGCCAGCAGACCGGCCGGCCGCAGCGACGCCCGGGTCACCAGCGTGCCGAGCGCGACCTCGCTGGTCGCGGCCGCCACCGCGGCCAGCGTGGCGAACACCTCGAACGCGGGCTGCTCCGCCGGCTGGTGCAGCGGCAGCAGGTGATCGAAGGCGAACAACCCGTCGAACCCCAGCGCCTCGGCCCGTCGGGCGAACCCGAGCACGCGCTCGGCGTCGTCCGTGAACAGCGGGAGCATCACCCCGACGCGCAGTCGCTCGTCCCCCACGTCCCGCCCTCAGAGCCTCGGCCGCATCCGCGGGAACACGCGCTCGGCGATCAGCTCGATCCGGTCCGGGGGTCCGGCCGGCACCAGCACGGCCCAGGACGCCCCGGCGGTCTCCAGCCCCTCGAACCACCAGGTCAGCGCCTCGGCCGAGCCGGCCCACACGTTGGTCTCGAGCATCCCCCGCTTCTCCCGCTCGTCGAGCATGCGCCCCGCCTCGTCCTCGTCGCGCCCCACCACGACGATCCCGGCCCACGTGGCCTCC
>JBHGAT010000380.1:0-2181 GCA_041946645.1 Candidatus Velamenicoccus archaeovorus
ACGCCCTGCTCCTGCGCCGGCTGGACCTGCGCCCGCAGGCCTCCCCGGGCTAGGCTTCGGGTCACCATGGCGGAGCTCGAGCACGGCCGCGACGACCACGATCACGGGCACCATGGTGATCAGGGTCACGAGCAGGGACAGCACGGTCATCGGGGTCACGATCACGCGCACGGGCACTCGGACCGGCGGATCGTCGAGGAGTTCCGGGCCACCGGTGGGCGGGTCGCGGGGTTCGAGCACCAACCGCTGCTCCTGCTGCACCACGTCCGCGCGACGACGGGGATCGAGCGCGTCCACCCGGTGGGGTACCTGCCGCTCGACGGGGGCTTCGCCATCTTCGCCACCAACAGCGGCGCGTCCACCGAGCCACGGTGGCTGGCGGACCTGATCGCCCATCCCGAGGTGACGGTCGAGGTCGGCTCCGAGACCCTGCCCGTCCGGGCCCGGGTCGCCGACGGCGAGGACCGCGAGCGCCTGTGGGCCGAGCAGGTCCGTCGCAACCCGGGGTTCGTCGACCTCGAGCGGCAGGCCGGGCGACGGATCCCCGTGGTTGTCCTCGAGCGCCGCGCCTGAGGGGCCCGGGGAGCTAGGTGCCGTCCGCGACCGGCCCCAGGCGCTCGCCCACGTACCGGCGGATGTCGAGCGAGAGGTCCTCCATGGGCGCGTAGTAGCCGAAGCGGAACGGGCGGGAGGCCATGCCGAGCTGCACGCTCTCGCAGATCCGCCAGTCCTGCCGGTTGACCAGGTCCCAGAACCCCACCGCGTCGGACGGGTCGAACCCCGGCCGGGCCATCTCGTCGGGGTGGAAGAGGAAGTCGCACTCGACGATCGTGCGGCCGGGACCCTTGGGGCGCAGCCGGAACGCCGCCACGTGGTCGGCCGAGAGGCTCAGCATGAGGTTCGGGTACACGAGCTCGCCCTTGTGGCGCGTGCGCTCGTCCTCGTTCAGACCGGGGAACGGTGCTCGATCGGTGGTCCCGGTGAACGTGAACGTGGTGGCGCCCTCGCGATGCGGGATCCCCCGGTCCCAGTCCAGCCCCGCGCCGCCCTGCTGCTTGAAGGCCGGGACGACCTCGCACAGCTCGGGGTGCACCGGTCCGCAGTGGTAGCACTCGTTGTAGTTCTCGACGATGCACTTCCAGTTGGCGGCCACGTCGTAGGTGATCCGGGCGGCGGTGCGCAGCTCGGCCAGCGGGTACCGCCGGACGCGCTCGGGGATCCTGCCGAGCTGCGAGGCGAGGCTGCCGCCCTCGGCCGAGCCCGCGCCGGGCGTGAGGTTCACGAACACGAAGCCGCCCCACGTGTCCACGCCGACCGGGTAAAGCGAGAGCTGCTCGCGTCGCAGGCCGTCGCTCTCGGTCAGGAACGGTGCTGCCCGGAGCTCGCCGCTCAGGGCGTACGTCCACGCGTGGTACGGGCACACGATCGAGCCCTTGAACCGCCCGGACGGGCCGAGCGGTGGGTCGTCGAGCGGTCCGTCGATCACCAGGCGCGAGCCCCGGTGCCGGCACACGTTGAACGCGCCGCGGAGCCCGCCGTCTCGGGTCCGCACGACCAGCACGCTCTCGCCGGCCACGTCCGCGTGGAGGTAGTCGCCGGCCGCCGGTACCGCCTCCTCGCGCCCCACGCAGAACCACTCGCGGGCGAAGATCAGCTCGCGCTCGCGCTGGTAGGCCTCGGCGCCGAGGTACGCCGAGGCGGGCAGCGTCCGCTGCATCTCGGTGGGTCCGTCGTGGGCCGGCGTGTCCGCGTCCATGGCTACCGGGGTGGGGCGGTGGGGCGCCCCGCGAGTGATGTACCAGCGAGCGTTCCCGAGTGGAACCCGGGCCGGGTGACCGCGGGTCACCGGGAGCTCGACCCGCACGCCCCGGCCACCGGTCCGCCACGGACGCGGACCCACGCCCGTCGAGCGGTGAGAGGATGGAACACCCGTGAGCGCACGGGCGTTGGAAGGCGGACGATGGACGACCAGGACGACACGGCGAACGGCGGCTGGACCGAGGCCCACGGGCCGATGCCGGCCCTGTACCTCGGGCACGGCGCGCCGCCGCTGGTCGACGATCGCCTGTGGAGCTCGCAGCTGGCCTCGTGGGCGGCGGAGCTCCCCCGTCCCCGGGCCGTGCTGATGGTCTCGGCCCACTGGGAGTCGGCGCCGCTCACGCTCGGCGCCACCGAGACCGG
>JBHGAT010000381.1:0-2178 GCA_041946645.1 Candidatus Velamenicoccus archaeovorus
TACGAGCTGGTCGTGCTCGACCTGCTGCTGCCCGGCCGGGACGGTGAATCGGTGCTCCGCGACCTCATGACCCACCGGCCCGAGCAGCGGGTCCTGGTCCTGTCGGCGCTCTCCGACGTCGACCGCAAGGTCCGGTGCCTGGAGCTCGGCGCCTCGGACTACCTGCCGAAGCCGTTCGCCCTGACCGAGCTGGTGGCACGGGTCCGAGCCCGCCTGCGTCAGCCGGCGTCCGGCCCCGACGAGCGGTTCCTGCGTCTGGGTCCGGTCAGCCTGGACCTGACGCGACGGGTGGCCGATGCCGGAGGCGGCCCGGTCGCGCTGTCGGAGCGCGAGTTCTTGCTGCTGCGCTACCTGATGATGAAGGGCGGCGAGACGTGCAGCCGCCAGCAGCTGCTGTCCGACGTGTGGGGGTACACGTTCGACCCGGGGAGCAACCTGGTCGATGTCTGCGTGGGCCGGATCCGGAGCAAGCTGGGAGCCGACCTGATCGAGACCGTGCGGAGCGTGGGCTATCGGTTCGCTGCTACGTAGACGCTGGATCGAGATCGCGTGGGGGGCCTTCGCCGTCGCCAACGTGGCGGTGATCGTCGCGCTCGAGCGGTGGGAGACGATCCCCTTCCACTTCATCTGGGTGAGCCTCACGATCGTCTACGGGTTCCGCGTGTGGAGCGTGCGGAGCACGCTCGTCGTGCTGGTCGGCGTGATGGCGGTGACCGGCGGCGCGCTCCTCGTGGCCGTGACCTCGGCCCACGAGAGCCTGGACGAGCTGGCGGAGGTCCCCCTCATGGCCGCGATGTTCGTGGCCATGGTGTGGCACGCCCGGCGGCGCCAGACGGCCGTCGAGGACGCTCAGCGGCTGGCCGAGAGCGAGCACCGGATGCTGGAAGCCCAGCGCGGGTTCGTGCGCGACGCCTCGCACGTGCTGCGGACGCCCATCACGGTGGCCAGGGGTCACGCGGAGCTGATCCGCTCCTCGGTGGAGGATCCCCAGGTCCGGGAGGACGCAGAGGTGGTGGTCGACGAGCTCGAGCGGATGGCGCGGCTCTCGGAGGAGCTCCTCCTCCTGACGGCCGCCGAGCACCCCGGCTTCCTGCGGACCCGCTCGCTGCGCGTGGACCTGCTGCTGCAGGACCTGCTCCGACGGTGGCGACCCGCCGCCGACCGGCACTGGCGGGTGGAGGTGGACGGGGAGCGCTGGGTGGTCGCGGACCCGGAGCGGCTGGCCTCGGCGCTCGACGCGCTGATCGAGAACGCCGTGCACGCGACCGAGCCCGGGGATCTGATCCGCCTCGGCGCACGGACCGAGGGGGGGTCGCTGGTCCTGGAGGTGGCCGACACGGGACCGGGCATCCCGCCGGCGGAGCTGCCGCGGATCTTCGAGCGGTTCTCCCGTCCCGAGGCCAATGGCCGGGGCCGCGGAGGCACGGGTCTGGGGCTGGCCATCGTGAAGGCGATCGTCGAGGCGCACGGGGGCACGGTGGGCGTCCGCAGCCGGACGGGGGCCGGCACGGTCTTCACGATCTCGCTCCCCGACGCCCGGCTCTCCGCCTCGGCCGGCGCCGTGGAGCGCGAGCACCCGACGCCTCCGGACGGCGTGAGCGGTCAGCAGCCGCTCTCGTCGGGGAGCAGCGGTCGCAAGAGCAGCGAGTAGTCCGCTCCGCCGCTCCGCCAGGGCGTGAGCTCGTTCGCCTCCCGCGCCGCGCCCAGCAGGACCGGGAGCTCCGAGCCCTCGACCACGCCGCACCGGAGGTCGGGCAGGTCCGGGACGGGCGTGCCGAAGGCGTCGAGCGGTGATGCGAGGGGCCAATCCTGCGGTCGCTGCTCGAGCCCCGGCTCGGGGGCTCCGGCGTAGGGCTGCACGTACACGCGCATCGCCGCAGGCTCGAACGGCTGCTCCGGGCCGAGCGCCCCCGCTGGCAGCCAACGCTCGAGGTCGAACAGCGTGCGCTCGAAGGCCGCCAGGTCGCTCCGGGCCTTGGTGTCGACGCCTCCGCAAGCTCCCTGCCCCACGCCGAGCGCAGTGGCCGAGATCTGGTGCCGGACGCCCTCGGCCACCACCGTGAAGGTGGTCGTCGCCGCGTCCGCCACGCACGGGAAGTCGTAGTGGGCGTCCGGGCCGAGCAGCCCGGCGGACCGGGCGGCCTCCAGGATGGCCTGGACCCCCTCCTCGGAGACCGT
>JBHGAT010000382.1:0-2155 GCA_041946645.1 Candidatus Velamenicoccus archaeovorus
GAGCGGATCTCGAGCGCGGCCCGCAGCCCCTCGTCCTGGAAGGAGGGGGGCATCCGCACGTCGACGATGCACACGTCGGGGCGGTGCTGCTCGACGGCCTCCACCAGCCCGAGCGCGTCGCCCACGGCCCCCACGACCTCGTGCCCCTCGTCGGCGAGCAGCCGGGCCAGCCCCTCGCGGAGCAGCACGCCGTCCTCGGCGATCACGACGCGCATGGGATCTCCACCATCAGGACCGTGGGCCCGCCATGCGGCGAGAGCAGGTGCAGCTCGCCGTCGAGCGGACGGACCCGGTCGCGGAGCCCGGCCAGGCCCGAGCCCTCGACCACCGTGGCGCCGCCGGCGCCGTCGTCCTGCACCTGGACGGTGAGGCGGTCGCCGGTGCGACGGACGGTCACCTCCGCCCTGGTGGCGCCGGCGTGCTTGGCGACGTTGGTCAAGGCCTCGGCCACCACGAAGTAGGCCGCCGCCTCGACCGAAGCCGGCGGCCGCTCCGGGACGTCGACGTGGACCTCGACGGGGACGGCCGACCGCGCCGCGAGCGAGGAGAGCGCGGCGTCGAGGCCGCGGTCGCTCAGCACGGCGGGATGGATCCCCCGGGCCAGGTCCCGGACCTCGGCGATGGCCAGCTTGGCCTCCTCGTGCGCGTCGGTCACGAGCTCCTTGGCCCGCTCGGGGTCGGTGTCGAGCTTCTCGCGCGCCCGGCCCAGGTCCATGGCCAGCGACACCAGCCGCTGCTGGACGCCGTCGTGGAGATCACGCTCGATCCGGCGGCGGTCCTCGGCCGCGAGGTCCACCGCGGCCGCCCGCGACTCGGTCAGCGTCCGCTCGCGGGCGAGCACGTCGCTCCCGATCATCCCGCGGACGAGGTAGCGGTTGGCGGTCGCCAGCCCTCGAACGATCCAGGGGGTGAGCAGCAGGACCACCAGGCCCAGGACGGCCGCGAGGCCGAGCTCCCAGGGCGTGTCCACCACCCAGGCCCAGCCCTCGGTCCCGCCGAACCGCGCCGGGTCGGGGAGGCCCCGGTTCCACAGGGGCAGGGTGAGGAGCCCGATCGCCAGGCTCCACATCGTGACGACCACCGTGAACGTGAAGATGCCGAAGGGCAGCATGAACAGGTGGTAACCGACCTCGACCCACGTGGCCGGATCGGTCAGGCGCGCGACGTGCACGCGCCACCACTTGTCGGCGGGTGGATCGGCCCGGTACGGCCTCGGGACGTCGACCGCCAGCAGCGCCGCGGCCCGAGCGCGCTCGACGGCCCCCATCCCCCGCGACACGTACATCGTGAGGAAGACGATCGGGATCCCGACCAGCGTGATCAGCATGCCGAGCCCGGTGGCGAAGCCGGTCACGATCGCCGTGAACGTGACGATGCCGACGGGCAGGTTCAGGAGCAGGTGGAGCGTCTCCCGCCAGGTCCGGGCCTCGACGGGCGCGAGCAGCGCTCGGGCCACCGGACCGCGGCTCCGAGCCGGAGCGGGAGGGGGTGGGAGGGTCATCGTGGTGTCCATGCTCGCAGGCTAGGACGCCGCGCACCCCGCGACGATGCCGCCACCAGGCCTCTTGTGGGTCGGGTTATCCCGAGGCTGCGGTACAACGTGGTCTGGAACGACGTGACGGAGGTGATGCATGAGGGCGTTCGGGCTGGCCGACGAGACCGCGGAGGCGGGGTTCCAGGAGGTGCCGATGCCGGAGCCGGGATCCGGTGAGGTCCGGGTCCGCGTGCTGGCCTCCTCGATCAACGGGTGGGACACCACGGTGATGTCGGGCCGGGCCCGCGGTTCGATGGAGCACCGCTACCCGGTGATCGGAGGCAAGGACTACGCGGGGGTGGTCGACGCGGTGGGCGACGGGGTCACCGGATTCGCCGTCGGGGACGAGGTGGCCGGCATCACGCCGCCCGGGCAGATCGTGTCGATCGGCTCCTTCGCCGAGGCGGTCGTCGTGCCGGCCGAGGGGTTCATCGAGCCCAAGCCGACCAGCCTGAGCTTCGAGCAGGCGGCGTCCGTGGGCCTGGCCGCGCTGACCGCCCTCGTGGCGGTGAACGCGGTGGCGCTCCGGCAGGGCCAGACGCTGTTCGTGGTCGGTGCCACCGGTGGTGTGGGGACGTACGCGGTGCAGCTCGCCTCGGGCCGAGGGGCCACCGTCGTCGC
>JBHGAT010000383.1:0-2154 GCA_041946645.1 Candidatus Velamenicoccus archaeovorus
ACCACGATCACGGCCTCGACGCCCTCGAGCAGGTGGACCACGTCGACCGCCGAGGCCTCGAGCACCTCGACCTCCGGCGGGCGGCCCACGCGATCACGGAGCCCCCGCGCGGCGAGGAGCCCCACGGCGTCGTCGCCCGCGTCCGGGTTGCCGCAGCCGATCACGCGGACACGGGGGCGGGGCTCGGAGCTCAGGTCCGCTCGATCTCCAGCCGGAGGAAATGCGTCGCGCACGAGATGCACGGATCGTAGTTGCGCACCACCATCTCGGCCAGGCGCGTGAGCTCCTCGTCGGGCCGATCCAGCACGCCGGGCAGGAACCCCCGCAGATCCTCCTCCATGTGCCGGAGGTTCTGCGAGGTCGGGGGGACGATCTTCGCCGCGGCGATCGTGCCGTCCTCGTTGACGTCGTACCGGTGGTACAGGAAGCCCCGTGGTGCCTCGGTCACCCAGGTCGCGCGACCGGCCCGGGGCGTGACCTCCGCCATCGGGGGCTCCGGCGGCTCGTACGCGCGGATCAGCCGGAGGGCTTCCTCGAACGCCACCGCCACCTCCACCACGCGCGCGGCCATCGAGAGGAACGGGTCGAACTCGGGCACGCGCAGGCCGAGCCGCTCGGCGCACTCGCGCGCCACCGGCGTGAGGTGCCGCTCGTTCAGGTTCACCCGCGCCAGCGGGCCGACGAAGTACGGCGTGCCGGTGTCCACCATCACCGAGTGCAGGGCGTTCGAGTGCTCGACGTGCACCTCGCGCGAGATCTCCTCGAACGTCGCCGCGTCGAACCGGCGCCCCATCGTCGAGGCCAGGTCGCCGAGGTTCATCGGATACTCGGTGGGGTGCACCATCGAGACCATCTCGGCGGCGCGTGGGAAGGCCGGGTGCGGGAGCGAAGCCACGAGGTCGGCGATCGCCGGCATCCCCGCCACCGCTTCCTCGAGCCGGGGGACGAACGACTCGAGGTCGCGACGGCGCGGGGCCTTGGAGAACCCGCCCACCCGCGGCGAGATCGGGTGGATCTCACGCCCGCCGATCGACTCCATCAGGTCGTTGCCGATCCGCTTGAGCCGCAGCGCCGTCTCCACGACCTCGGGGTGGACCTTGGCCATGTCGATCGCGCTGTCGAACCCCATGAAGTCCGGGGCGGCCAGCAGGAAGATGTGGAGCACGTGGCTCTCGATCCACTCGCCGCAGTACAGGAGGCGGCGCAGCTCCTCGGTGCCGGGCGGTACCTGCACCTCGAACAGCCGCTCGAGCCCGTGGATCGCGCTCATCTGGTACGCGACGGGGCAGATCCCGCAGATCCGGGCGGTGATGTCCGGCACCTCCGAGAAGTGTCGCCCGACGAGGAACGCCTCGAAGAAGCGCGGGGGCTCGTAGATCTCCAGGCGCAGGTCCGTGATCGCTCCGTCGTCGACCTTCACGTGCAGCGCGCCCTCGCCCTCCACCCGGGCGATCACCGGAACCTCGACCGAGCGGTGGGTCATGCCTCCCCCTTTCCCTCGCCGCGCGCATCGGCGCCTGCGGACGCCACCCCGGTCGGGTGCAGCGAACGGCCCTCCTCGACGGCCTCGGCCGCCTCGCGGAAGAACGGCGCCCAGCCGGTGATGAACCGGAACCGATCGGCCACGCGCTCGGGCGTGTCACCGAGCTCGACGAACAGCCGCGCGAGCGCGCCGTCGTTGCCCGGCTGGGCCGGGCCGAAGCACCCGTAGCATCCGCGGTCGAACCCCGGGCAGAGCGCCCCGCAGCCGGTCCGCGTCACCGGGCCGAGGCACGGCTCGCCCCGCGCCACGACCACGCACACGTACCCGCGGCGCTTGCACTCGGCGCACACGGGCGCCGTGGACACCTTCGGCATCGCCCCGGCCAGCAGCGACGCCAGCGCGCCGAGGAGCTGACCGCGATCGATCGGGCACCCGGTCAGCTCGAGGTCGACCGGCACGTGCTCGGAGACCGGCGTCGAGGTCTCGAGCGAGTCGATGAACCCGGGCGTGGGGTAGACCGTGGTCACGAACCCGCCGAGGTCCCGGGTGTTCCGGAGGGCCTGCACGCCGCCGGACGTCGCGCAGGCGCCGATCGTCACGAGGACCTTGGTGTCCTCGCGGATCTTCCGGATCTGCTCGAGCTGCTCGGGGGTGGAGATCGAGCCTTCGAC
>JBHGAT010000384.1:0-2149 GCA_041946645.1 Candidatus Velamenicoccus archaeovorus
CTCTTCGCGTGGACCGGGACCACCGCCCACCACGTCGACGTCGGCGGCGTGAACCCCGGGACCGAGGGGGCTCACCTGCGGCAGCTCTACGCGGAGGGCCTGGTGCTCCCACCGGTCCGGCTGTCGAGGGGCGGGCGGGAGGATCCGGACGTCGTGGCCATCGTCACGAGCAACGTCCGGGACCCGCTGTCCACGATGTCGGACCTGCGCGCGCAGCGGGCGGCCTGCGACCTCGGCCGCCGGCGGCTGGAGGAGGCCGTGGAGCGCTTCGGCGCCAACGCGGTCCGGCGCGCGTTCGCGCAGGCCCTCGACCACGTCGAGGCGGCGACGCGGGCCGCCCTGCGCGAGCTCCCGGACGGTGAGGCCGAGGCCGAAGGGTTCATGGACGACGACGGGCTCGGCGGGCCCCCGACCCGGATCCACGCCCGCCTGCGCAAGCATGGCGACCACCTGAGCGTCGACCTGTCGGGGTCCGCGCCCCAGGTCGGCGGCGCGCTGAACGTCCCCTGGGCGAGCACCCGGGCGGTCGTGGTGTACCTGCTCCGGGCGATGACCGATCCCTCGCTCGCCACCAACGACGGCATCCTGCGGGCGGTCGACATCGTCTGCCCGCCGGGGAGCGTCCTGAACCCCACGCCACCGGCGGCCGTCTCGGTCCGCCACAACACCTGCCAGCGCCTGGCCGAGGTCCTGGTCCGGGCCGCCTCCTCGATCTGGCCGGAGCGGGCCGTGGCCAGCGGGACGGTCACGTTCGTGGGAGCCAACCTGGACAGCGTCTCGCCCAAGACCGGCCGGCCCTCGGTGATGGGCGACGTCGTGGGCGGGGGCACGGGCGCGCACCGCGACGGCGACGGGCTCGACGGCGTCGACACGTACATGTCGAACGTCGGGCTGGTGCCGGTCGAGGTCGGTGAGGCCGAGTACAGCGTGCGGATCCTGCGCACCGAGCTGATCCCGGGGTCGCAGGGTCGAGGGGAGTTCGACGGCGGGCTCGGGATCCGCCGCGAGTACGAGATCCTGGGGTTCCCCCAGATGCTCACGATCTACGCCGAGCAGACCGACCCGCGGTTCGCGCCGCGCGGCGTGCTGGGCGGGGGGGACGGATCGGCCTCGCGGCTGCGCATCTTCGACCCGCAGGGGCGTGAGCTCGAGATCCCCATGAAGGTCACGCTGACGCTCGAGCCCGGGTCCATCGTCCGGGTCGAAACCAGCGGTGGGGGCGGCTTCGGCGACCCGTCCCGGCGCGATCCGGCCTCGCGCCGCGCCGACCTGGAGGACGGCCGGATCTCGGCCCGGCGTGGACGAACGGGGGGGTGATGGGGATCTCTGAGCACGCCGACCTGGTCCTGCACGGCGGCGCCGTCTACACGATGGACGCGGCGCGGTCGTGGGCCAGGGCCATCGCGGTGCGTGACGGGCGGATCGTGCGCGTCGGCACCGACGACGAGGTGCGCGAGCTGGTCGGGCCGGCCACCCAGGAGATCGCCCTGGAGGGCCGGATGGTGGTCCCCGGGTTCCAGGACGCGCACGTCCACGCCTCGGGGGGCGGGCTGGAGCGGATCCGCTGCGACCTGTCCGAGGTGCATGCGCTCGAGGACTACCTCTCGGCCATCCGGCGCTACGCCGAGCAGCACCCCGACGCGCCCTGGATCCTCGGCGGCGGCTGGGCCATGGACGTCTTCCCCGGCGGGGTGGCGGACCGCGCGTCGCTCGACGCCGTGGTGCCGGGCCGGCCGGTGTTCCTGTCCAACCGCGACCACCACGCCGCCTGGGTGAGCTCGAAGGCGCTCGAGCTCGCGGGCGTCCACGCCGGGACCCCCGACCCGCCCGACGGTCGGATCGAGCGCGACGAGCGTGGGGAGCCGGTGGGCACGCTGCAGGAGGGCGCGATGGACCTGGTCGAGCGGATCGTGCCGAGGCCGACGCTCGACGAGCAGCGCCGCGGGATCCTGGAGGCCCAGCGGTACCTGCACTCGCTGGGCATCACCGCCTGGCAGGAGGCCATCGTCGGCAGCTACGCCGTCGTCCCCGACTGCTTCGACGCGTACGTGTCGCTGTCGGAAGCCGGCGAGCTCACGGGCCGGGTGGTCGGGGCCCTGTGGTTCGAGCGGGGGAAGGGGGAGGAGCAGATCGACGGCCTGCTCGAGCG
>JBHGAT010000385.1:0-2135 GCA_041946645.1 Candidatus Velamenicoccus archaeovorus
AGCGTCCCGAGCGACCCCGCGATCAGCTTGTGGAGGTCGTACCCGGTCACGTTCTTCACGGTCCGCGCGCCGCTCCGGATCAGCCGGCCCTCGCCCGTCACGATCTCCGCCTCGAGCAGGGTGTCGCGCACGGCGCCCACCTTGAGCCGCCGCGGTGAGCTCGCGGCCGCCGCGATCACGCCGCCCACGGTGGCCTCGGGATGGGCGTCGACGGGCCACTCCTGCCCGCCCTCGGTCAGGATCCGGTCCAGCTCGCCGACGCGCATCCCGGCGCCGACCACGGCGATCATCTCGGCCGGCTCGTAGGCGACGAGGTCGTCGAGCTGGGTGGTCCAGAGCTCGGCGTCGACCTCGCAGGGGTTGCCCTTGTCGATGTGCGTCCGTCCACCCACGACGAGCAGCCGGCGGTGGTGCGCGTTGGCTTCTCGGACCGCCTCGAGCACGTCGACCGCCGTGTGCGGGTGGATCAGATCCATGCGCCCTCCGGGAGCGATGCGGCGGCCTCGGCCGCGTCGGTGCCGCGGGCCATCGCGAAGTCCCCGCACCGCGCGCCGGCCGGGAGCACCTTGTGCGGGTTCATCCGGCCGTCCGGATCGAACACCGCCCGCACGCACGCCTGCGCCTGGAGGTCCTCGTCGGTGAACACGAGCGGCATGAAGTCGCGCTTCTCGAGCCCGATCCCGTGCTCGCCGGAGAGCGCGCCGCCCGCCTCGACGCACAGGCGGACGATCTCCTCGGAGGCCGCGAGCACGCGCTCGAGCGTCCCGGGGACGCGGCGGTCGAACGACAGCAGCGGGTGCAGGTTGCCGTCGCCGGCGTGGAACACGTTGGTGACGATCAGCTCGTGTCGTTCGGCGATCGCGTAGACGCCGGTGAGGACCTCGACGAGCTTGGTCCTCGGCACCACGCAGTCGTGCAGGTGGTAGTGCGGCGCGATCTTCGCCACCGCCCCGAACGCGCTCTTCCGCCCCTTCCAGAGCAGCCCGCGCTCCGCGTCGTCCTGGGCCACGCGGATCGTGCGGACGTGGTTCGCGCGGGCGGCGTCCTCGACCGCGCGGGCTTGCGCCTCGACCGCGGCGGGGACCCCGTCGACCTCGACGATCAGGATCGCGGCGGCATCGGTCGGGTAGCCCGCGTGCGCGAAGTCCTCGGCCGCCACCACGATCCCGTGGTCCATCATCTCCACGGCCGCCGGGACCACGCCGCTCGCGATGATGGCCGAGACCGTGGCGGCGCAGTCCTGCACGCTCGTGAAGTCCAGCAGCATCGTGCGGACGGCCGGCGGCAGGGGCGTGAGGCGCACGCACGCCGCGACGACGACGCCGAGGGTCCCCTCCGAGCCGATCACCACGCCGCGCAGGTCGTACCCGGCCCACTCCGGCCCCTCCGATCCGACGCGGACCAGCGAGCCGTCCGGCAGCACGACGTCCACCGCGAGGACGTGGTTCGAGGTCACGCCGTATGCGAGGCAGTGGGGGCCGCCGGCGTTCGTGTTGACGTTGCCGCCGATCGAGCAGGTCTGCTGCGAGGAGGGATCGGGCACGTACGTGAACCCGTAGGGAGCCAGGGCGTTGGCCAGGTCCAGGTTCAGGACGCCGGGCTCGACCCAGGCCAGGCGGTCCTCCGGCCGGACCTCCAGGATCCGGGTCATCGTGGCGGTCGAGACGACCAGGGCATCGCCGATCGGCGTGGCCCCGCCGGCCAGCCCGGTGCCGGAGCCGCGCGGCACCACCGCCAACCCGTGCCGGGACGCGAGCTTCATGCACGCGATGACGTCGCCGGCCGAGCGGGGGAAGGCCACCAGGGCGCACCCGCCCTCGACCATCGAGGCGTCGCGGGCGTACAGGCCGAGGGCGAGCGGATCGGTGAGGACCCCGGCGGGGCCGAGGGCGGCTTCGAGCGCGAGCCGGGCCGCGTCGACGTCGGCGGCGGATGCCATCGCGACAGGCTAGCGCGGTCGAGCGGGTGGTTCAGGCCACGTGGCCGGGACGGCCGTCGGGCGTGGAGAAGGGCAGGCCCTCCCGGGCCCACTCCTCCATCCCGCCCTCGAGGTTGTAGGCCTCGAAGCCGCGGGCCTGGAGCATCAGCGTGGCCAGCTCGCTGCGGTTGCCGGTCCGGCAGACCACCACGACCGG
>JBHGAT010000386.1:0-2132 GCA_041946645.1 Candidatus Velamenicoccus archaeovorus
TAGACGGCCTCCCCGGGGACCCCGACGTGCCCGGCGATCGAGGCCACGAACACGATGGCGCCCCGGCGCCGTGCGAGCATGCCGGGGAGCAGGAGCCGGGTCAGGCGGATCGGCGCCAGCAGGTCCACGGCCAGCACGGCCTCGAGGTCGTCCGCGCCGGCCTCATCGAACGGCCCGGCCAGGCCGATCCCCGCCGCATGGACCAGCACGTCCAGGCGGCCCAGCGCCGCCTCGGCCTGGGCCGCGACGCGCTCGGGCTCGCCCGGTGCGCCGAGGTCGGCGGGGAGGCTCACGCCGCGGGTGCGTTCGGCCACCGCGCCCAGCCGCCGCTCGTCCCGGCCCACCAGGACCAGGCCGGAGGCGAGCGGCGCGAGCCGACGTGCCAGGGACTCCCCGATCCCTCCGGACGCCCCCGTCACCAGGCACGTCGCCCCCCGCAGCTCCATCAGCAGGCGCCGTGGTCGATCTGGAGGGAGGGCGGCAGCGCCGGCGTCTGCCAGGGCTCGGCCAGGGCCGCCACGGCCGCCGCCGACCGGGTCGTGAGCGGCGAGGGCGGGACCGGCGCCGTCCCCGACAGGACGGCATCCACGAGCCGCTGCGCGGTGGGGTTGGACAGCAGGTTGCCGTGCCCGGCGGGGATCACGAAGGCCTGGCCGGGCGGCAGGGTCGAGATCGGGGGACCGTCGACCGCGTCGGCCAGCGCGTGGATCGTGACCTGCCGCACGCCCTCGGGGGGCGGGGCGGTCCCGATCCGTCGCATCAGCCCGGGACAGTCGGCCATCTCGCGGAGGAGCGGCGCGTCCGCCGTCACCTCGAGGTGCCCCAGCCATCGGATCACGTGGGCGAGGCCCCGGAGGCCCCACCCCGTGCCGACGCCGAGTCCCTGGACGCCCACCGGCGGGTAGGTGACGGACGACGCGCCCGCCGGCATGTCGAGCACGATCAGCATCGTCACCTCTCGGCTCTCGGGTCGGTAGCGCTCGAGCAGGTAGTCCCGGGCGACCATGGCGCCCTCGCTCTCGGCGACGATGGTGACCGGCCCCCCGTACGCATCATGCAGCGCGGCGACCTGCGCGGCCATCCGGTCGGCCGAGACGCGCAGCGGCTGCAGCGTGTCCGACGGCGCGTACGGCAGCATGGTCCTGCCCTGCATCCCACGGTAGGAGTACCGCCAGGCCACGAAGCCCGAGGGCAGGACGAACGGTACCGTCAGGGTCCATCGCGAGGCGAAGCCGCTCACCACCAGCACCGGCCGGCCCTCCGCGTGGGCCGGGAGCCTGACGGCGATGCCCGCCGCCGCCGGCGTCCGGTTGACGCGGAACCCCAGGGCCGCGCCCCCGAGGGCCACGGCGAAGGTCGTGGCCAGGGCCACCGGGACCAGCACGTGCCGCCGCCACGAGGTCGTCCGCTCGCCGGCGATCGACCCGACGAGCGACGAGACGATCCACGCGTTGGCGGCGCCGGCGACCGCCGCGACCAGCACGGCCGCCGGGACGGGGGCGCTCGCGATCAGGGCGCCGGCCGTCGTGAGCATGAGGAACGTGGCGCCGGCCAGCGCCAGCGCGCGAAGGCTCGGGGCCCATCGCCACCAGCCGCCGACCGCCTGCCGGAACGCCCCCGAGCACAGCAGGCCGGCCACGGCCACCGCGGGGGGGAGCCCCGCGAAGAACAGATCCGACAGGTGCGTCAGGGCCATCCCGAACAGCAACAGCACCCACGGCAGGAGCAGGAGCACGGCCAGGGCGTAGAACGTCGCCGCGCGGAGGGCCGCCTTCGGCATCGGTGGGCGCTCCGCCGTGGGCCAGGAGACGTGGACGGCCCAGGCCACCCAGGCCGAGCGGAGGGCGATCGCCGCCACGACCTCGAGCGCGAGGACCGGCCACGAGTCGTGGTAGGTCGAGATCCAGCGCAGGTCGTGGAACAGGTCGAACGGCGGCAGCGCCGTCACCTGCGGCCCGAGCGACGAGGCCTCGCGCGCACCGAGGGCGCGCAGCAGCGCCGTCTCCACCACCGGGGCCATCGTCGCCGGCAGCAGCAGCCGCCACGACGGCGGCCTCACGAGCGAGCGGAACGTCACCGTGCCTCCCACCCAGGTATACCCCGAGGCCCGGCGCCCGGGAACCCGTCCCACG
>JBHGAT010000387.1:0-2109 GCA_041946645.1 Candidatus Velamenicoccus archaeovorus
GGCCGGGCCGCTGTCGTAGAAGTCCTCGTAGCAGCCCGCGGACGTGCACGCCGAGCCGAGCTCCAGCGTGTCGACCACGGTGTCGGTCCACGTCGCCCCGCCGTCGGTCGAACGCAAGACGTGGATCCGCGTCGGTCCCTCGGCCACGCCGCCGGGGCCGGTGTACGTGAAGCTGATCTCGGACAGGACGACGGTCCCGTCGGCCAGCACCGCGCCCCCGTACTCGAAGTAGTACCGCGCGCTCTGGGTGACGCGGACCTGCGACCACGTGGCTCCGGCGTCGTGCGAGACGGCCACCCACGGGTCGCCGCCCGTCGGTCCGTTGAACGAGACGTACACGTCCTGCCCGTCGTCGCTCGTCGCGAGCACGGGCTTGTCGCCCCAGGAGACGTTGCCGAACACCGGCACCGGTGTGGTCCAGCTGGTCCCGTGGTCGAGCGACTTGGAGAAGTGGATGTTGTAGTCGTTCATCCAGGCCGCGTAGACGGCGCCGGTATCGGGCACGACCTCGATCTCGGGATCGAACTGCCCGTGGACCCTTCGGCAGGTGCACAGGAACCGGTCGGGCCCGAACGTCTGCCCGCCGTCCGAGGACACGTTGAGGATCATCGCCGGGTCCGGGCAGTTGCTGGGGCACGCCGGTGTGCCGCCGTAGCGGTTGTGGAGCACGTAGACGTACGGCGCGCCGGGATCGGCGGCGATCGCCGGCTCCCAGTCGTCGCCGGTCGGGTCCATCACGATCTCGCCGGCCCAGCCCTGGGCGCGGGCATAGGCGTACGGGCCCAGTTCGTCCAGCCGTCCGGCCGCCCGAGCACGCTCGAGCGCGTCCAGCCTGAGCTCCGTGGTCTCGGCCTGCTCCTGGAGCTCCTCGGCCCCGCCTTCCCGGGCCCGCTCCTCCCCCGAGCCGGGCTCGACCCGATCGGCCGCCGCCCGAGACGCCGTCCCGGCCGACGGGCGGTCCCGGACGATCAAGGCCAGTGCCACCAGCGCGATGACCCAGACCGCCACGAGGACGAACGTGGTGCGTCTGCGCGAGCCCATCGAGCCCTCCCTTCACGAGCCGTGCCGGACCGTATCACCACCCTGAGCGGCCGGTCGATCCGACGAAGGTCGAGGGCCGTCGCTGCCGGCCTCCGGCTCGCGCATCCAGGGAGGCGCCGGGAGGCCGGGCGTCGCCAGGAGCAGCCAGCGCAGCCTGCCCAGACCGGCCGGGTCGACCAGCAGACCGGCCCGGGTCCGCCCCTGCCAGATGCGGACGGCCTCGCTGCGCGCCGCGGGTCCCCGGGACGCTTCCGCCTGACGCTCACGCTGGAGCTCGCTCCACCGGTCGAACCCGAGGGCGCGAAGCGCCCGAGCCTGGGTCACGGGACCCACGACCTCCAGGCCCGCCGCGCGGGCGCGTCCGACGATCGCGCCGAGATCGACGCCGGCCGTGACGTCGGCGCTCCCGGGGTCGAGCAGCACGTCCTCGACCACCCGGTGCTCGCGGTAGCCGTGGACCTCGCCGGGCCGGCCCTCCCCGGAGCCGTAGTCGATCAGCAGGGCGTACCCACGGCGGATCCTCCGGGCCGCGTGGTCGACGAACGCGAGGGCCGCCTCGGGGACGGCCGTCTCCTCGCCGGCCGGCAGGGACGGCACGCGGGAGGCCAGCTCGGGCTCGCAGGGGACCTCGACCTCGATCAGGCGGTCGGGTCCCACGCCGACGCGGACCTCGACCAGGCCGCCGGCGGTCATCCGGACCCGTCGGAACGGCAGGTTGTCGAGCAGCTCGTTGGCCAGGAGCACCCCCGGGTCCAACGGGTCGAGCTGGTCCAGGCGTTCGATCACGCGGACCGGCAGCCGGGCGAGCGCCTCGCGGGCGCCGGGGCTCCGCTCCACGGCGGCGTAGGCGAGCGGGGGCCCCAGCTCGTCCGCCAGGCGGAGCAGGGCCGCGGCGAGCGTGCCGTCGCCGGCCCCGACCTCGACCAGGGGCAGCGGTTCGGGGCGGCCGAGCGCCTCCCCCAGATCCCGGAGGGCCCGCAGGAGGAGCTCGGCGAAGATCGCGTGGACGTGGGGGCTCGTCACGAAGTGGCCGCCCGCGCCGACCGGGGGCCGCTCGTAGAAGCCGCC
>JBHGAT010000388.1:0-2096 GCA_041946645.1 Candidatus Velamenicoccus archaeovorus
TCGGCGGTGGCCATCCTGAACCGCGACGACGCGTGGGCCGTAGGCTCGGCCATCGTCGACGGGCTGCCACGTCCCCTCTCGCTGCACTGGGACGGGCGCGGGTGGCGGGTCGTGCCCACGCCGGCGCCGCCGGGCCTGGGGGCCTCGCTCAGCTCGATCTGGGCCGGCTCGGGGCAGGTGTGGGCGGCCGGCACCCACACGCCGAACGGCTACCCGGCGCAGCCGTTCGTGCTGCGCTGGAGCGGCGGGGCCTGGGAGCGTCGTCCCGACCCCGTCGAGAGCGTTCGGCCGATGGCCATCTCCTCGATGGCCGCCACGCCCTCGGGCGAGCTCCTGGCCGTCGGTGGGTTCCGGTCGCTGCGCGGGGACGGCGCGTTCGTGCTGTCGGGGAGCCCGCGGCGCTGGGCGGTCGTGCCCCGGCTCCCTGCGGGCAGGGTGAGCGAGTCGTTCTCGGGCGTGACGGCCACGAGCGATGGTGTATGGGCCGTCGGCTCGTACAACGACGGCGGTCCGGACCGGACCCTGATCGAGCACCGCGGGACGACCGGCTGGGGGCGGGTGCCCTCGCCGAACGCCCCGAACCGCGATAGCCGGCTCTTCGCCGTCGCCGCGCTGCCCTCGGGCGAGGCATGGGCCGTCGGCACGAGCTCGGGCCCCTCGGCGGACGAGCGCACGCTGATCGTCCACTACTGCCCGCCCGGGGCCGGGTCCGATGCCGGTCCCTAGGCCTGGATGTTGACGAACTCGCTGGTCGCCGAGCCCCGCTGGCCGCGGGTGGCGACCCGGTAGACGAGCAGGCCGAGGAGCGCGGCGAACAGCGTGGCTCCGAGGAGCACCGTGGCGGCGGCGTTCACCGCGGGCGTGGGGGATGCCCGAGCGGCCGCGTAGATCTTCACCGAGAGCGGCTCGCTCGAGGCCGGCCCCGACAGGTAGCGCACGATGATGAAGTCGTCGACCGAGTCCGCGAACACCAGCACGAAGCTGGCGAAGATCGCCGGGTACAGCAGCGGCATGAGGACCCGGCGCACCGACTGGGTCGGCGACGCGCCGAGGTCCATCGCGGCCTCCTCGTACTCCTTCCCGATCGAGAGCAGCCGGGCCCGGACGATGATCACGGCGTACGAGATCTGGAACGTGACCAGGCCGAGGATCTGGGGGATCGTCCCCAACCCGACGAGGTGCTTGAACAGGTTGGTGAAGAACAGGAACAGCGCGACCCCGATGATGATCTCGGGCAGCACGAAGGACAGGAGCATCGCGAAGTTCGCGCCGGCCGCCACTCGGCCGCGCCAGCGGTCCAGCCCGATCGCGAACAGCGTGCCGAGCGGCACCGCGATCACCATGGTGACGATCGACAGGCGGAAGCTCTGGATCAGCGCGTCGTGGAGCACGGGATCGTGCCACAGCGAGTTGAACGGGTCCCCCACCCACCATTGCAGCGAGAACCCCTGCCAGGTGCTGCGCGACCGCCCGTCGTTGAACGAGAACAGCACCGCGATGGCCACGGGGAGGATCGACCAGGCCAGGTAGAGCCAGGTGATCCCGGCCAGGAACCTCGGCTTGCGCCAGGGGTTCCGGAACCACCGGCCCAGGCCGCGCGTGGCCGGCTCGACCGAGACCGCCGGGGCGGGCCGGTCGACCGCGGGCGCGGGGACCGTGGTCTCGCTCATCCCGTCTCCACCGAGCGCTTGGTGGTCCGCAGGTAGTACCACATCGGGATCAGCAGCAGGACCATCAGGAGCAGGACCAGCGATCCCGCCAGCGGCCCCTGGCCCGGCTGGAGGACCGACGCGTCGATCACGTTGCCGAGCATGGACGTCTTGGGCGAGCCGGAGAGCAGGTCGTTCGTGTAGTAGTCGCCGAACATCGGCAGCGTCACGATGATCATGCCGGCCAGGATGGCCTGCTTGGACAGTGGGAGCGTGACGCGCCAGAACGTCCGGAAGGGGCTGGCCCCCAGGTCGCGGCCGGCCTCGAGCAGGTTCTTGTCGATCCGGTCGAGCTGCCCGTAGATCGGCAGGATCATGTAGGGGATGTAGCCGTACACCAAGCCGATCACCACCGTGACCGACTTGCCCTCGAGCCAGTTGACCGGG
>JBHGAT010000389.1:0-2090 GCA_041946645.1 Candidatus Velamenicoccus archaeovorus
CTGGTTGGATTCTGCCGGTCGCCCGGCAACGGGCGGGGCGGTGGCCCCGGCCCGCGAGGGACGGCTCAGCAGCCAGTCACCTCGGGGGTCTCCTGCCGTCTATGCAAGTAGGACCACCTCCTTTCTCCCGTACCAGTCATGGTGCAGGACGAGGGCGTGGATGGCAACCAACCAGGCCGCGCGATGTCGGCGGCTCCGCGTAGCATGGCCCGCCATGGGAGACGGACACGCCATCGTGATCGAGGGACGCAGGCCCGAGGACCTGCCCCGGCGGACCCTCGCGGCCTACGACCGGGAGATCGGGATCGAGCTCGTGTACGAGGACCCGGCGGGCGAGGAACACTACCTGGTCCACTACCCGGCCGGGCTGAGGGCCCGCACGCACCGCCACCCCGGCGCCCAGACCATCGTCGTGCTGGACGGCAGGCTCGCGGTCGAGGATCGCGTGCTCGGCCCGGGTGGGTACTGCCACTTCCCGGCCGGAGAGGCCATGTTCCACGCGCCGGCCCGGGGCTCCGATTGCTTCTTCCTCACGATCTTCCACGGTCCGAGCGACGTCGAGATCCTCGACCGGGATCCGCGCCCCGCGTCGGTCTAGATCCACAGCAGGGCCACGGAGGCCACCAACAGGAGCGCGACCACGCCGTTCAGGAGCCGGCGACGGTGCTCGTCCTCGATCACCGAAGCCAGGGCCGCTCCGCCCATCGCCCAGATCGACGAGGAGCCCACCACCACGAGCATCAGCACGCCCGCGACCGCGGCGAGCCCCACGGGTCGATGGATCCCTGACGGCAGGAACGTCCCCGCGGCCGCCACGGCGAAGACCCAGGCCTTCGGGTTCACGCATTGGAACAGCACGCCCTGCCACACGCTGAGCGGTCGGGAGACGCTCGTCCGCCCCACCGCTCCGCTGCCCGCGACCAGGAACGCGATGACCAGCAGGTAGACCGAGCCGACCACCTTCAGGATCACCTCGAGGGCGGGGAACCGCTCCAGCAGTGCGCCGATCCCCAGAGCCACGCCCATCACCAGCGCGCCGATCCCGATCGCGGTCCCGAGCACGTGCGGCACCGTGCGTCGGAACCCGAACCGCAGCCCCGATGCCCAGAGCACGGCGTTGTTCGGCCCGGGAGAGACGGAGCCCGCGAACGCGAACAGCAGCAGCCCGAGCAGGTCGTTCACCCGGCCATCCAAGGCCTCGATCGGCCGCCGGGTCTTGTACGATCTTCGCGTCTTGGACGGGCCCCGCGAGTGGGTGCGGGCCTGGAAGCCCGCGGTTCCGGGTATCCGCGAGGTCTTCCACGCCAGGTTCGTGGAGCACGCCTATCCCCGTCACACGCACGACGCCTGGACCGTCTTCGTCGTGGACGAAGGGGCGATCCGCTACGACCTCGAGACCCGCCACCGCGGCGCCGCCGGGGCTCGGGTGACCCTCCTGCCGCCCCACGTGGTCCACGACGGCCGGGCCGCCGGGGAGGATGGCTACCGCAAGCGTGTCCTCTACGTGGGGACCGAGGTGCTCGAAGAGGATCTGATCGGTCGTGCGGTCGACGACCCGGACGTCCGCGACCCGCGGGTGATCCGAGGGGTGCGGCGCCTCCACCACGTGCTCGGCGATCCGTACGAGCCGTTCGCGGCCGAGGGACTGCTCGCCGTGGTCGGAGCGAGCCTGCGGCACCACCTCGGCGCTCGGCCGCCCGAGCGGGTGGAACGCCCCGACGACGAGATCGCGGCCGACCTCCGGGACCTCATGGACCAGCACCGCTTCGACGCCCTCACGCTGGCAGAGGCCGGGCGGATCCTCCACGTCTCGCCGGCGCACCTGGTCCGGTGCTTCACACGCACGTTCGGGATCTCGCCGCACCGGTACGTGCTCGGCCGCAGGATCGAGGCCGCCCGCCGGCGCCTGCTGGAGGGTGAGCCCGTGGCCCTGGTGGCGACGGGCGTCGGCTTCCACGACCAGGCTCACCTGACCCGGCACTTCCGCCGTCACGTAGGGACCACACCGGCCCGGTACGCGGCGAGCCGGGGCGCCGCGTAGCCGTCCTGCCGAACCCGACAGGCTCGTCGGTCAGCCAGAACCCGTGCCG
>JBHGAT010000039.1:0-10400 GCA_041946645.1 Candidatus Velamenicoccus archaeovorus
CCCGACCGTTCGCCGCCCGCATAGCCTCCGGGCACCTGGGCCTCGTCGACACGCCGGCCCCGATGCACCGCGCGACCGGGCCGTGAGCCGCGAACCGTCTGGTCCCGCCACCCGGCAGCGACCGGCCTACCTCTTGCCGGCAGCCTTGCGCTCGGCGCCGCGCTCCCGCGCCTGGCGCCGGTCTCGGTCCTTCTTCTTGCGCTCGCGGTCGTGCGCCCAGCGGACCTTCGGCCGGTCTCCCCTGCCCATCTAGTCGTCCTCCTCCTCGTCGCCGCCCTGCGCCAGCTCGGCGCTGCGCTTGCAGGCCGCGTCGATCGCGTTCAGGAAGGCGGCGCGGACGCCGGCCTCCTCCAGGTGCCGGATCGCGGCGATGGTGGTACCGCCCGGCGAGGTCACCATCTCGCGGAGCTCCACGGGATGCCGGCCGGTGTCTCGCAGCATCTTGGCCGACCCCAGCATCGTCTGGACGATCAGCTCGGTGGCCACATCACGCGAGAGCCCCAGCAGGATGCAGGCCTCGATCATCGCCTCGGCCAGAAGGAAGAAGTACGCGGGCCCCGAGCCGCTGGTGGCGGTGATGGCGTCGAGGTGCGACTCCTTCAGCCGGATCACCCGGCCCACGTAGCCGAGCAGCTCCTCGGCCACCGCCAGGTGCTTGTCCTCGGCGTGCGAACCCGCCGCGACCACCGACATCGCCTCGTCGACGAGCACGGCCACGTTCGACATCACCCGGACGACCGGCACGCCCTCGGGCAGGTGCTTCTGCACGAAGGACGTCCTGATCCCGGCGGCGAAGCTGATCGCGAGCTGCTCGGACCGGACGGTGGCGGCGACCTGGCCGAGGAGCGTCTCCATGTCCTGGGGCTTGACCATCAGCACGAGGGTGTCCGCCCACTCGACGGCCTCGGGGTTGGACAGGGTCGCGGTCACGCCGTAGCGCTCGGCCAGCTCCGCGGCCCGCTCCTCGCGGCGGCACGTCACCACGATCTCGTCGGTGGCTCGGCCGCCGGATCGGATCAGGCCCGAGACCAGGGCCTCACCCATCCGGCCGCCGCCCAGGAACGCCACCCGCCGACCGCTCATCTCGGTCCTCGTCTCATCGCCACACCCTCACCAGGTTCGACAGGAAGAACCACATGTTGGCAGGCCGCTCGGCCAGCCGTCGAGTCAGGTAGGGGTACCACTCGGTCCCGTAGGCCACGTAGACCCGGACCGGCCGACCGTCGCGGGCCAGGCGCGCCTGGAGGTCCCGGCGGACCCCGTACAGCATCTGGTATTCGATCCGCCCGGCGGGGATACCGCGGCGCTGCGCGAACCGCTCGGCCCCGGAGATCAGCCTGGGGTCGTGCGTGGCCACGTGGAGGGTGTGCCCCCTGGCCAGGAGCGTGGCGGCGAGCCGGGCGAACGCCGCGTCGACCTCGCGCCGGGACCCGAGGGCGAGCTCCGGCGGCTCGAGGTACGCCCCCTTCACCAGCCGGACGATCGAGCCCGCCGGCAGCGCGTCCACGTCGGCCGGCGTGCGACGCAGGTACGACTGCAGGCAGACCCCGACGTGGTCGTGGCGCGAGCGCAGGTCCCGGAACACCGCCAGGGTACGGTCCACGTAGACGGAGCTCTCCATGTCGATCATCACCAGGCGCCCGGCCTGCCGAGCGGCCTCCAGCACCTGCCCCACGTGCGACGTGCAGAGCTCGACGGAGAAGTCCAGCCCGAGCTGCGTGAGCTTGACCGAGATGTACGCGTCCAGGTCGCCCTCGCTCCCGATCCGGTGGAGCGCACGCACGTACGACGCCGCGGCCTCGGCCGCCTGCTCGGGCGCGGTGACGTTCTCGCCGAGGTGGTCGAGCACCGCCCCGATCCCCTGCGCCTGAAGCTCCCGGCAGGTTGCGACCGCGGCGTCGAGGTCCTCGCCGGCCACGAACCGGTACGCGACCGCCCGCCCCACCGGGGTCCGCGTGGCCAGCCACCGGAACGGCCGGGCGTGCGCCACCCACAGCACGGGCGCGCGGAGCAGCGGGCCGTTCACGCGGGCCGGGGTGGGGCCGGGATCATCGCGCGGCGATCCCTCCGCGCAGCAGCTCGACGAACTCGCGGATCCGCCGCTCCCGGCGCTCGGGATCGAAGGGGTGCCGGTGGACCAGCCCGGGATCGAGCTCCTCGCTCCCCAGGGCGTCCTGGAACCGCTCGGCCACCCAGTCCAGCATCGAGGCGATCATGTCTGGGTCGACGTCCCCCCGGATCTCGGCCCTCCGCACGCCGAACTCGACGAACTCGAGCGTCCCGTACGGATCCTCGCTCCGCATGAACCGGTCGATGGGGCGGCGCAGGCCGAGACCGGTGTCGTAGCGACCGATCATGGCCACACGGTTGGCCACCCACTGCTCCGAGAGGAACTCCTCGGTCCGCTCGAGCCAGTACTCGAGGACGGCCCAGAACCCCCGCTCGACGACCTCCGCCGGGGCGTCCAGCCAGGCGGGCAGGGTGGACACGGCCTTCTCGTAGGCAGCCAGGAACAGCCCCTCCTTGTTGGTGAAGTGCAGGAAGACCGTGCCCTTGGCCACCCCGACCTCGGCGGCGATGTCCTCCACCCGGGCGCCCCGGAAGCCGTGCTCGGCGAAGTGCCGCATCGCGACGTCGAGGATCAGCTCCTTCTTGGCATGCGCGTCGCGCGAGGGTACCTCGGCTCCCATCGGCGGCGGGAGCGTACCGTTCCGCCCGGGCGCCACACAAGCGAGGCGAGCACCGGCCGAACCGGAGGGAAGGGAGAGGAGAAAAGAACCCGAGGGACCTCCGGCTCGCCGGAAGCCGAAGCCTCCAGCCACCGTCAGCCCCTCGGGCTCAGGTGCTCCGAGCAACCCAGCAGCTGTCTTGGTTTCCTGGCGGTAAACCCTTTCGTTGGGCTTTGGGGCGTCCCGAGCCTCCCCGCCCGCACAGCCAGTTGGCCTTCCCGACCGTACGACCAAGTGCGCCCAGTTCGCCTTACGGCTTTCCCAGGGGTCCCCGCTTCGGTTCCCTGACTCAGCCGCCCCGACTGCTCGGAGCGACGCGAAATGTATCCGGCACCCCGGGACGGGTCAACTCTGAGGATCCGCAGGTCACGGGTCATATGCGCTGGTAGCGGCCTCGATAGAAAGAGTGACAAGAACCCCGGTGGTGGCCGTGGCGTTCGGACACATGCTCGAACGGCTTGCGCTGCAAGGGAAGACGGTATGGAGCAACCTCGGAGGCCGATCAGGCCGCCGGCCGGGAGCCGTAGCCGTCCAGCACCTCGCGGTACACCGACAGGATCTCCGCCGCGGTCGCGTCCCACGAGAAGCGCAGGGACTGCGCCACGCCGGCCCGGCCCATCCGCGCGGCGGCGGGCGGATCTGCGAGCACCCGGCGCAGCGCCTCGGCGTGGTCCGCGGGATCGTGCCCCTCGACGAGGTAGCCGGTACCCCCGTCCGCCACGACGTAGCGGAGGCCCCCCACGGCGGCGGCCACCACCGGCGTGCCGCAGGCCTGGGCCTCCAGCGCGACCAGGCCGAACGACTCCGAGCGCGACGGCACCAGCACGCACTCGGCGGCCGCGTAGAAGTCCGCCAGGCGCGTCTGCGGCTGCGGCGGGAAGAACACCACCCGCTCACCTACCCCGAGCGCCCCGGCCAGGTCGATCAGGCGGGCGATCTCGGCACCGTGCGACGTCCCGCTCGGACCGCCCACCACGGCGAGCACCACGTCGCCCGTCCCGCCCGGGTCGCGGGCGATGGCTTCGGCCAGGGTCCGGATCGCGATGTCGGGGCCCTTGTGCAGCTGCAGCCGCCCCACGAACAGGACCAGCCGGACGCCGGTGAGGTGCAAACGCTCCTTGGCGGCTCCGCGTGGGCGGGGGAAGAACAGCTGGTGGTCGACACCGGGGGGGACCACCCGGATCCGGTCGGGATCGGCCCGGTACAGACCGACCAGCTGCGCGGCCTCGGCCGGCGTGGCCGCCATGATCCGATCGGCCTCGGCGATGACGGCCTCCTCGCCGTTCAGCCGTTCGGGCGGCTCGGGCGGCTCGTTGCGGGCGAGCGAGTGGTTCTTCACCTTGCCCAGGGTGTGGAACGAGGCCACGAGCGGGACGCCCCAGATCTCCTTGGTGCTCCGACCCACCCACCCCGAGAGCCAGTAGTGCGTGTGCACGAGGTCGTACGAGACGCCCTCGGCCCGCTGCCGGCCGAGGAGCCCTCCCAGGAACTCCGGGAGGAACCGCGGGAGGTCCTCCTTGGGGACCGGCGCGCATGGACCGGCCTTCAGGTGCACGATCCGGGAGCCGCCGGCGAGCTCCTCGACCTCGGCGGCCCCCGTGCCGCGGCACCGCGTGAACACGTCGACATCCACGCCGCAGACGGCCAGCCGCTCCGCAGCCTGCCGGATGTACACGTTCATCCCGCCGGAGTCACCGGTTCCCGGCTGGTCCAGGGGGGAGGTATGGAGACTGACCACGGCCACCCGCGGTCGGGCGCGCGGGAGCATCGTCGCACCTGCCATGGGCACGATGGTACGCGAGGTTCCGCGAACGGTGGGCCCCGCCACGCACGGCGGAGGGTCCGATGCGGATCGCCGGCCGGACCGGAGCGCTACCTGCGGCGGAGCTCGAAGCCCGCCTCGACCGCCCCCACCGGCCGGTCCCCGCCGGTCACCGGACGCCGGGCGTGCCGCTCGAGCCTCCGGAGCTGCTCGGCGCTCAGGGCGCCCAGGAGCTCGAGCGCCCGGATCAGCGCCGGGCCCGACGCCCGCTCCCCGCCGTCGTGGACCTTCACGGCCACGCCGAGCCCGGCCTCCGGGATCGCGGCGCAATGCAGCGCCTCGGCCCCAACCTTGACGAGGATCCCCGGGGCGACCCGCATCAGGGCGGTATCGGCCCGAGCCCGCCCGCCCACCAGGTACGGGTGGCTTCGCATCGCCTCGGTCGCCGCGCGGGCCCATGGCTCCAGGCGGCCCAGGTGCTCGGGCCGGCCCAGGCGCGCGTACAGCGTGGCCATCGACGCAAGGGGCAGCGCGTGCACGGGCACGCCGCAGCCGTCCACCCCGATGCCGACGCGCTCGAGCCCCGTGGCGGCGAGCACCGCTCTGGTCACGCGGCGCTGCAGCGGGTGGCCTCGAGCCGTGTACGTCTCGAGATCCCAGCCCGAGCGGCGGCTCGCCATCAGCATCCCCGCGTGCTTGCCCGAGCAGTTGTGCCGCAGCCGGGACGGCCGGCCGGCCCGCGCCATCGATCGCGCGTCGAGCGGCCAGCCGGGTGGGTTGCGCAGGGCGGACGGCCCGAGCCCGGCCCGGGCGAGCAGGCGCCGCACCTCGCGGACATGGACGTCCTCGCCGTTGTGGGAGGCGCACATCACGGCCACGAGCTCCCCCGGGAGCTCCTCCCCGATCAGCGACAGCGAGACCGCCCCCTGGATCGGCTTCATCGACGAGCGCGCGAACACCGGGCGCATCGGGTCGCCCAACCGCGCCACCACGCGGCCCCGGACGTCGCACACGGCCACGTGGCCCAGGTGCACGGACTCCACGAACCCGGATCGGACGACGCGAACGAGCGGCGCCGGAGCGGTCACGGACGGGAGCCTAGGGGAACCTCAGGCGAACTGCCCGACGGCCTTGCCGGAGATCAGCGAGGACGGCCCCTCCTCGATCATCCCCACGAACACGTCCACGACCTCGGGGTCGAACTGCGTACCGGCGCCTGCGCGGATCTCCTCGAGGGCTCGGTCCGTGGCGAACGCCTTGCGGTACGGGCGGTCGCTGGTCATGGCGTCGAAAGAGTCGGCCACCGCGAAGATCCTCGCCGCCAACGGGATCTGGCCCCGATGGAGCCCCTCGGGGTACCCCCGGCCGTCGAACCGCTCGTGATGATGGCGGATCACGTCGACCGCGCCGCCGAGGAACCGGATCGGGGCCACGATGGCCGCCCCGATGGTGGGGTGGGTCCGCATCACGTCCCACTCCTCGGTGGTCAGCGGGCCCGTCTTGCAGAGGATGTGCTCGGGGATCCCGACCTTGCCGATGTCGTGGAGGAAGAAGCCGTACCCGAGCTCGGGACCGTCGGCCAGCGCCGGGTCGATCCGCTCGGCCAGGGCCACCCCGTAGGCCTGCGTCCGGTCGAGGTGGCCCCGCGTGGTCAGGTCCTTGGCCTCGATCACCTGGGCCAGGCTCTTCATCGTGGCCAGGTACGTCTCGCGCAGGTCCTCGAGGGCCCGCTCCAGCTGCGCGCTCCGCTGCCGCTCCAGGTGGTACAGCTCGCCGAGCTCGCGCGCGAACACGACGAGCTGCTCCTGCACGGTCAGGAACTCGGGGTCGAAGGTCACCCCGATGCCGTGCTCGTCGCGTGGGTGGTGTCGCCTCATCTGGGGGCCGCACGATACCCCACCGGGATGCCCCGGTGGCGGAACCAGCCTGAGGTTTCGGCCCATCCGGGTCCATAGGTTCCTCGGCCCAAAGGGCCATCCCCCGGACCCTGCCGATCCCGACCGAAGCCGACCTACGGCGTCGCCCGATGGGCCTACCTCGGCCGGGCGAACCACCGGCGGCGGAGACCGGTCGCGCCTACCCGAGCACGCTCGAGGGATCGTCCTTGTACCGGCGCTTGAGCTCGTCCTGGACCACGTCGAGCACGCGGATCACGGCGGAGCGGTCTTCGGAGACCCGGTGCTCCTCCGAGGCCAGGACCTCCACCGCGTCCGAGAGCCTCCGGTCGTCCATGGACCCGGGATCGGAGAGCCCCGCGTCCGCGACCAGCCGCTCCACCCGACGGCGGGCGTGCAGGATCTCGTCCTCGGGGACGCCGACGCGCACCGCCTCGCCCCGTGCCGGTGCGTGCCCCTCGCCGGCCAGGATCTGCGACAGCCGCTCCACCAGCGGACCCTCCTCCCCGCCGCCGCCACGGCGCTCGAGCTCCGCCTTGAGGATCTCGGCGCGCCCCTGGACCAGCCGCCGGAGCAGCGACAGGTACTCCCGCTCGGCCAGGCACTCCTCGCGGCGGTGCCGGAGCTCCTCCAGCGGGAGCACCTGGAGCCCCTGCGTGAAGTCGGGTCGCAGGATCCGGTCGATCCGCCGGTTCCCGCTGGTGACGGCCACGTCAGCTCCTCCGGTCCTGGGGCCACGGAGCCACCTGCTCCGGACCCGCATCGTAGCGCGTCGGCGGGGCGAGACGAGCGCTCAGCAGACGGCCAGGAGCGCCTGGTAGGGGTCGACGGCGGCCCCGCCGCCGGGGTGGTACTCGAAGTGCAGGTGGTTCACGTTGGTGTCGCCGGTCGAGCCCACGTACCCGATCACGGTTCCCACCCCGACCGCGCCGAGCTGCCCGTACGAGGACAGGTGCGCGTAGTAGGTCCAGTCGCCGCCCGGCCCGTACACGATGACGGCGTTGCCGCCCAACGTGTTCGGATGGGCCTCGGCCGTGCCGGGTTGCACGGCGACCACGGGCGTCCCGTACGGGGCGATCATGTCGATCCCCTGGTGGGTACGGCCCCCCGGTCGCGGCCAGCCGAAGGAGTCGACGAAGGAGTTGGGTCCGGCCACCGGGCACCGGGCGATGGCCCCGCCGGCGTTCACGGACTGGCCGAGCAGCGTGATCGTCCGCTGCTCCTGCTTGAACCTGGCCGTGAGCTCGGCCACCCGGCCCTGGATCTCGTCGACGACGGACAGGAGCTCGGAGCGGCTCGACTCGAGCGCCTGGGCCTGGCTGGCCTGGCGGATCGAGAGCTCGGCCAGGGTCTGCTGCTTGCGGTGGAGCTGCTCGGTGGCCACGCGTCCCTCGGTGACCAGGTCGGAGTCGGCCTGGGCCATGCTGCCCAGGAACTCGACCCGGTCGGAGAACTCGGTGAACGAGCCCGAGGAGAGCAGCAGGTCGATCGTCCCGGCCGGCCCGTTCTCGAACGCCGCCACCGCGCGACGCTGCAGCCGGGCCTGGATCCGGTCCACCCGCCGCTGGAGCTGCTCGACGGCCGCCCGGGTCACCTCGATGTCGTTCCGGGTCTGGGACAACCGGGCCAAGGCCGCCTGCCACGCGGCCGTGGCCCGGTCCAGGCGCGCCTGCGCGTCCGCCAGGGCGTGCTTGGCCGCCTGGAGCTGGGACGCGGTGTCGGCGGACGCGGGGGATGCGATGGCGGCCCCCGTCGCCAGCGCGAGGGCCAGGATCGCCCGGACGATCGTGCGCCGAGGGGTCGTCGCGCCCTCCTTCCTGCCGGCGGCCGCCCCGAGGCCCGCGGAAGGGTACCAAGCGGCCCTGACCTGCGCAATCTCGTGCGGGGCAACCCCCGGGCAGCCCCCGGCCGGTCCAGGGGGGAGCGAGGAGCGCTACCCCTCGCGCATCGCGGCGATGAGGATGTCGGCGACCTCGGGGCGCGAGAACTCGGCGGGGGGACGCTCGCCCCGGCGGAGCATCTCGCGGACCTTGGTCCCGGACAGGATCACCCGGTCGTCGTCGCCGTGGGGGCACGTCTTGGGTGAGCCCATCCCCTCGCAGCGCTTGCAGTAGAACGAGTGCTCGAACCGGAGCGGCGTGATCCCGAGCTCGTCCGGCTCGAAGTTGTCGAACATCTTCTGGGCGTCGTACGTCCCGTAGTAGCTGCCCACCCCCGCGTGATCCCGCCCCACGATGAAGTGCGTGCAGCCGTAGTTCTTGCGGGCGATGGCGTGCCAGATCGCCTCCTTGGGGCCGGCGTACCGCATGGCGGCGGGGAAGATGGCGATCGTCGCCCGGTCCTTCGGGTAGTAGCCCTCGAACAGCGCCTCGTAGCACCGCATCCGGACGTCGGGCGGGACGTCGTCGGCCTTGGTCGCGCCCATCAGCGGGTGGACCAGGAGCCCGTCGACGATCTCCAGCGCGCACTTCTGGATGTACTCGTGCGCCCGGTGGATCGGGTTGCGGGTCTGGAACCCCACGACGGTCCGCCAGCCGCGTTCGGTGAACTCGGCGCGGGTCTGCGCCGGGGTGAGCCGGTACCTCGTGAAGTCGCGGTGCTGCGGCAGTCGCAGGACCCGGACGGGGCCGGCCAGGCAGTAGTCGCCGGCCTCGTGCAGCGCCCGGACGCCCGGGTGCTGCCCGTCCTCGGTCCCGAACACGCCCATCGCCTCGGCCTGCCGATCGCGCCGGTAGACCTCCTGCACCTCCAGCACGGCCAGGGGATCCCCGCCATCGTGCGAGGTGAGCGCCACGGCGTCGGCCCGGCCGACCCGCTTGACCTCCTCCTCGGTGAGGGAGAGCGTCACCGGGATGGTCCAGGCGACCCCGCTCTCGAGGTGCATCGTCTCCAGGATCGAGCGGTAGTCCTTCTCCCCCACGAACCCGGTGAGCGGCGACAGCGCCCCCACGGCCAGCAGCTCGAGATCCGACAGCTCGCGGTGGTTGACGGCGACCTTGGGGTGGTGCTCGGCCTCCGCGGCCAGCGCGTCGCGGCGCTCGTCCGGCACCAGCAGGTTCACGAGGGTGCCGCCGTGGGGTGCGATGGTCTCCGTGGGTTCCGCAGCCATGGGTCGCCTTCCTGGTAAGGGGTTTCCGGGCCCCAGCATAGCGACGCGCGCCGCCGCCCCGGCCAGCGCGACGCTCGAGCCGGGCGATGACGCCGGCCCGGCTATACTCGCGGTGCCCGCACGAAGGGCTCCCACTCCCCATGGACACCCTCCTCGCCGCCCCGGACCTGGCTCGCCTCAACCAGCGGTTCGAGTCCGCGCACCCGCGCGAGATCGTGCGGTGGGCCCTCGAAGGCTCGGGGCTGGAGCGGATCGCCGTGGCCTCGGCGTTCCAGGCCGAGGGCACGTGCGTGATGCACATGGCCACCGAGATCCGGCCGGACGTGCCGATCCTGTTCCTGGAGACCGGGTTCCACTTCGCCGAGACGCTCGCGTTCAAGGAGCAGCTCACCGAGCTCCTCGGCCTGAACGTGGTCGAGCTGGTGGGCGAGCACACGGTCGAGTCGCAGGCGGCCGTGTTCGGCCCGCGGCTGTACGAGTCCGATCCCGAGCGCTGCTGCGACATCAACAAGGTGCAGCCGATGTTCCGGGCGCTCCGCGAGCTCGACGCCTGGATCACCGCCTACCGCAGGGACTCCTCGCCGACCCGGGCGGGGGCGGCGATCGTCGACCGCTACGAGCTCGAGCCGGGGCGGTGGATCGTCAAGGTCAACCCCGTGGCCACGTGGACCCGCCGGGACACGTGGGCGTACCTGCGCGCCCACGGGCTGCCCCACAACCCGCTCTACGACCTCGGCTACGCCTCGATCGGCTGTGCCCCCTGCACCCGGCTGCGGTTCGCCGGCGAGGCCGAGCGGGCCGGGCGCTGGGCCGGGCTGCCCAAGTGGGAATGCGGGATCCATCAGCGCGAGGCCGCTCGAGCCGTCCCGCCGGACGCCGCGGCCGGGACCGAGGACCCGGTCGCG
>JBHGAT010000390.1:0-2090 GCA_041946645.1 Candidatus Velamenicoccus archaeovorus
CATCTCGTTCACGGCCGGGCCCGGCGAGACCACGGCGATCGTGGGCAGCACCGGCAGCGGCAAGTCCACGCTGGTGAACCTGATCCCCCGGCTGTACGACGTGACGGCCGGCAGCGTGCTGATCGACGGGGTGGACGTCCGCGAGCTCGCGCAGCAGGACCTGTGGGCCCGGATCGGGCTGGCCCCGCAGCGGGCCTTCCTGTTCAGCGGGACGATCGGCAGCAACGTCCGGGACGGCAAGCCGGACGCCGACGACGAGGAGGTGTGGCGGGCCCTCGAGGTGGCCCAGGCCGCCGACTTCGTCCGAGCCATGCCCGAGGGGCTCGAGGCGCCCGTGGCGCAGGGCGGCGCCAACCTGTCCGGCGGCCAGCGGCAGCGGCTCGCGATCGCCCGCGCGGTCGCCAAGCGGCCCGAGATCTACGTGTTCGACGACAGCTTCTCGGCCCTCGACTTCTCGACCGACGCCAGGCTCCGCTCCGCGCTGCGCGCGGAGACGCGCCACGCCACCGTGCTGATCGTGGCCCAGCGGGTGGGAACGATCATGCACGCGGACCGGATCGTGGTCCTGGCCGAGGGACGGGTCGCCGGCATCGGCACCCACGAGGAGCTCCTCGAGACCTGCGACACCTACCGCGAGATCGTGTACTCGCAGCTCTCGCCCGAGGAGGTCGCGTGAGCGAGCGGCGCGAGGCCCGCGCGCGCGGTCCCCGGATGATGGGCCGGGGGTTCGGGCACCCCGGGATGATGCCCCCGCCGGCCACGTCCAAGGACTTCCGCGGCTCGGGCCTGCGGCTGGCCCGTCGCCTCGGCCCCGAGGTGCCCAAGCTGCTCGTGGTGCTGCTCTGCGCCGTGGTCAGCGTGGCGTTCACGATCGTCGGGCCGAAGATCCTGGGCAACGCCACCGACGTGCTGTTCGAGGGTGTGATCTCGCAGCGCCTGCCGGCGGGGGTGACCCAGCAGCAGGTGATCCAGGGGCTCCGCGCGAGCGGGCGGGACCGGTTCGCCGACCTGCTGTCCGGGATGACCGTCACCCCCGGCGCGGGGGTCGACTTCGGGCGGATCGAGCGGATCTTGGCCACCCTGGCCGCCGTCTACGTCCTGGGGGCGGTGTTCAGCTGGATCCAGGGGTACGTGATGGCCGGCGTGGCCCAGCGGACGATGTATCGCCTCCGGGAGGACGTCGATCGCAAGCTGGCCCGGCTGCCGCTGCGCTACTTCGACGACCATCCCCGGGGCGACCTGCTCTCGCGCGTGACCAACGACATCGACAACATCGCCAACACCCTGCAGCAGAGCCTGACCCAGCTCGTGTGGGCGGCATGCACGATCGTCGGCGTCCTGGTGATGATGCTGCTGATCAGCCCCCTGCTGGCACTGATCTCGGTGGTGGCGGTGCCGCTCTCGTTCGTCGTCACGGTGACGATCGCGAAGCGCTCGCAGCGGCAGTTCGCGACCCAATGGGCCAAGACCGGCGACGTCGACGGGTTCATCGAGGAGATGTTCACCGGTCACGACATCGTGAAGGTCTTCGGCAAGCAGCCCTCGGCCATCGCCACGTTCGACGAGCAGAACGAGGACCTGTTCCGGGCAAGCTTCCGGGCCCAGTTCATCTCGGGGATCATCCAGCCCTCGATGCTGTTCATCTCGAACCTGAACTACGTGGCGATCGCCGTGGTCGGGGGCATCCGGGTGGCGAACGGCAGCATGTCGCTGGGCGACGTCGTGGCCTTCATCCAGTACGCCCGCCAGTTCACCCAGCCGATCACGCAGACCGCAGCCATCGCCAACGTCCTGCAGTCCACGGTGGCCTCGGCGGAGCGCGTGTTCGAGCTGCTCGACGAGGCGGAGGAGGAGCCCGACCCGGTCGAACCCGAGATCCTGACGCGGACCGAGGGCCACATCACGCTGTCCGGCGTCTCGTTCCGGTACCTGCCGGACGCTCCGCTGATCGAGGACCTCGACGTGGAGGTCCCGCCGGGGACGACGGTGGCCATCGTGGGACCGACCGGCGCCGGGAAGACCACGCTGGTCAACCTGCTGCTCCGTTTCTACGAGATCGACCGGGGCACGATCTCGATCGACGGCGTCGA
>JBHGAT010000391.1:0-2066 GCA_041946645.1 Candidatus Velamenicoccus archaeovorus
GGCAGCGCCTCGGCGTGGACCCGGCGGTCGACCTCGAGCGCGTCCTTCACGTCGGACAGGAACACGAAGGCGTCCCCCAGGCCGAGCGCGACGCTGTCCTCGATCAGCCGGGCTTCGGCCAGCCGCTCGATCGCCTCCAGGGTCCGGCGCGAGCGGATCTCCGGGTGGGCGCCGCCGTGCCGCATCAGCCCGAGCTCGACCGCGAACTGGACGTCGGCGAGCGAACCGTACCCCAGCTTGAAGTGGAACTTCGCCGCTTCGGGCGGACGGACCCGCTCCCGCTCGATCCGCTCGCGCATCCGGCGGATCTCGCCGACCCGCTCGACCGGCAGGTACTCCGGGTAGGCGAAGTCCCTCGCGAACGAGCAGAACCGCTTGCCCAGGGCCTCGTCGCCGGCCACGGGCCGTGCTCGCAGCAGCGCCTGGAACTCCCAGGTCTGCGCGTACCGCTCCCAGTACTCGAGGTACGCGGCGAACGATCGGGCCAGCGGCCCCGCCCGGCCCTCCGGGCGGAGATCGGCGTCGGGCTCCCAGCCGGCATCCCGGATCGCGGCCAGCACGCGCTCGGCGGCGTCGACCGCGCGCCGGAAGTCGTCGGGGCCGTCGCCCTCGTACACGAACACGACGTCGAGGTCGGAGGCGAAGTTCAGCTCCTGGGCGCCGAGCTTCCCCAGACCGATCACCGCGAACGGCACCTCCGGCCCGGCCGCGGCCACGGCCTCCCGCACCACCCGGTCCGCGACCCGGGCCAGCGCGGCGCCGGCGTCCCTCGGCTCGAGGTCCCGGGCCCCGTACCGTGCGGCCACGCGGACGAGCTCGGCCTGCACGTCGACCGGCTCGGCGCCCTCGCCGAGACCCAGCACCCGCTCCGGCCGAGCGGCCAGCAGGTCGGTGGCGAACGAGCTCGCGGAGACGGCATGCGCAAGCAGCCGGGCCGCGCCCGGGTCGGTGGCCAGGGCATCGGGCACACGGCGCTCCCCGCCGATCGCCGCGGCCACCCGCTCGAGCCGGACCAGCGCGGCGTCCGGGTCGGCGGCCAGGGCCAGCGCCGGCGCGACCACCGGGAACACGTGCGTAAGGACCTTGCCCAGCCGGGTCGCCGGGTCGACCAGCCGGTCGAGCAGCGCGTACGCGTCCGCCGGCCGCCGGAACCCCAGGCCGGCCAGGAGCTCCTGCGTGGCCTCCCGGTCCACCCCCGGTCTCGGCGCGCTCGGGCCGGCGAACGCCTCGAGCAGCGGCCGGTAGAACAGGCGCTCGTGCAGCCCGCGGACCAGCGAGGTCTGGCGCTCGTACTCGGCCTGGAGCGCCTCGGGCCCGTCCAGGTCCAGCGACCGGGCCAGGCGGTTCCGAGACGCCCGATCGGGCGGCAGCTCGTGGGTCTGCAGGTCGCGCACGATCTGGAGGCGGTGCTCCAGGGTCCGCAGGAACCGGTAGGCCCCGGCCAGGACCTCGGCGTCGGGCTCGGCCACGTAGCCCTCCTCGGCCAGGGCGGACAGCGCGCGCAGGGTGTTGGGATCGCGCAGGCGCTCGTCCCGGCGACCGTGCACGATCTGGAGGAGCTGCACGGCGAACTCCACGTCGCGGATCCCGCCCCACCCCCGCTTGACCTCCGTGGAGGCCTTGCCGCGGGCCCGGACGTACTCCTCGAGCCGGACCTTGACCCTCCGGACCTCGTCGATCGCCTGGCGCGCGAGCTCGTCCGGGTACACGAAGGGCTCGACCATCCGGACGAAGGCCTCGCCCAGCGCCCGGTCGCCGGCGACCGTCCGGGCCTTGATCAGCGCCTGCCGCTCCCACGTCGCGGCCTGCGTCGCGTAGTACCGGCGCATCGCCGCGAGCGAGCGGGACAGCGCGCCGGCCCGCCCTCCAGGACGCAGCGCCGGGTCAACCCGGAGCGCGATGCCCTCCGCCGTGGGCTCGGAGAGGAGACGGATCAACGCGGCCACCGCGCGCTCCGCGCGGTCCCGGAGGGCCTCCGAGGGCTCGAGGGCGGGGTCGCCCGACCCGTGCACGAACAGCAGGTCGACGTCGGACGCGTAGTTGAGCTCGGCGCCGCCCAGCTTCCC
>JBHGAT010000392.1:0-2061 GCA_041946645.1 Candidatus Velamenicoccus archaeovorus
GTGACGATCCGGCCGTTCTTCTTGGCTTCGGCCGCCGCCTCCTCGAACGTGGCCACGGCGTGCTCGTCGATCACCGGCCCGAGGTAGATCTCCTTCTCGAGCGGGTCGCCGACCTTGATCTTCTCGGTCTTGTCCTTCAGCAGGTTCAGGAACTCGTCGTAGACGCTCCGGTGCACGTACACGCGCGAGCATGCCGAGCACTTCTGCCCGCCGTACCCGAACGCCGAGCGCATGACCCCGTCGGTGGCCTTGTCCAGATCGGCCTTGTCGGTGACGATCGTGGGGTTCTTGCCGCCCATCTCGCAGATCACGGGCTTGGGGAAGTCCTTGGCGAAGTTCTTGTAGATCCCCATCCCCACCTCGTAGGAGCCGGTGAAGGTGATCCCGGCCACGTCGGGGTGGTTCACGATCTCGTCGCCGACCACGCTGCCGGGGCCTGAGATGAAGTGGAAGACCCCCTTGGGCACCCCGGCGGCCATATAGGCCTCGTACAGCTTCAGGCCGGTGAACACCCCCATGTGCGCGGGCTTGAACACCACGCAGTTGCCGGCCACCAGCGCGCCGGAGGAGGGCCCGGCGGCGAGCGCCATGGGGAAGTTGAACGGGCTGATCACGGCCCACACGCCGAAGGGACGCAGGACGTCGTAGTACTCGCCGGGCGAGCCGAGCGACTGCATCGGCTTGGTGAACCCCTCGTTCTTCTCCATCTCGTTGGCGTTCCACCGGAGCAGGTCCGCCGACTCCTCGACGTCGCCGAGCGCCTCCAGCCGGTTCTTGCCCACCTCCATGGCCATCAGCGCGGCCAGCTCGTTGCGCTGCTCGGTCAGCAGGTCGGCGGCCTTGCGGATGATGGCCACGCGCTCCCGCCAGGGACGGTTGGCCCACTCGGGGAACGCCGCCTTGGCCGCCGCGACCGCGTCGCGGACGTCCTCGCGGGTCCCGCTGGCGAACCCGCCGATCAGCGTGCCGTCGATCGGCGAGCGGGCCTCCTTGTAGCCGCTGCCTTCACGTGGCTCGCCGTTCACGTACAGCGGGTGCTGTTGTCCCAGCCAGGACCTGGCTGTCTCGATCCCCTGGTCGTAGGCCTTGTGGAGCTCTTCGTTGTCGGCCGACATCGTGGCGTAGGTGATGCGGAAGCCCTGCTCTGCCATGCTGCGCCTCCCTTTGACGAAGACGGTTTGACGAGCGCTCCTATCGTAGCCGGGGCCCGGAAGACTCCCCAAGTCCGATCGGCCCCCCAACTGACCGCCGGATATCGAGATTCGTGGACCGTCCGGGCGTACCATCGAGGTCCCTTGAGGCTCGTGACCTACGACCGGGGGGGGCACCGGCGGCTGGGAGCGCTCCTTGAGGGTGAGGTGGTCGACCTGCCCGACGCCGTCGGGCATCCGGCCTTCCCCACCACCATGGAAGCCCTGGTAGCGAGGAACGGGGGCACGGTCCTCGCCGCCGCCCGGGCGGCCCTCGAACGGGACGAGGCAGGCTCGCTCGTCGTCGCAGGCGCACGCCTGCTGGCGCCCCTGCTCCCCGCCTCGCTCCGCAGCGTGGACGCCAGGGACGGGGCCCGGCGGGTGCTCGGCCCCGACGAAGAGGTGCCGTGGCCCACCGGCGCCGGGTGGCTCGAGTACCGGCCCAAGGTGGCCGCGGTGCTCCGCCGCCCGATCCAGGGTCTGACCCGCGAGGAGGCCGCCGACGCCGTGTTCGGCTACACGCTGGTGGCCGACTTCGCCGTCCGGGACGCGAGCGGCGACCCCACGCCCCGGCCCGAGGGCCTCCCGGTGGCGCTCGGGCCCTGCGTGGTCACGCCGGACGAGGTCGAGCCGCAGGCGATGGCCCTCATCGTCCGCGTCGACGGGGAGCCGTGGGCCAAGGGCAGTCTGAACGGCGCCGCCCGGGACCTCCTGGACACGGTCGCGTGGTCGTCGCGGCTCGAGGAGCTCCTGCCGGGCGAGACGTTCGCCACCAGCCCGTTCGACGCCCCGGGCGTCGAGCAGCGGATCTGGCCGGGCGCGCTGGTCGAGCTCGAGGCCGAGGGTCTCGGCACGCTCCGGACGCGCATCG
>JBHGAT010000393.1:0-2059 GCA_041946645.1 Candidatus Velamenicoccus archaeovorus
TACAAGATCGGCGAGGTCCACGAGGGCACCGCGCAGATGGACTGGATGGTCCAGGAGCGCGAGCGCGGCATCACCATCACCAGCGCGGCCACCACCTGCCAGTGGAAGGGCCACTGGATCAACATCATCGACACGCCGGGCCACGTGGACTTCACGGTCGAGGTCGAGCGCAGCCTGCGCGTCCTGGACGGCGCGATCGCGGTCTTCGACGCCGTGGCCGGGGTGGAGCCCCAGACCGAAACGGTCTGGCGCCAGGCCGACCGCTACCACGTCCCGCGGATCTGCTTCGTCAACAAGATGGACCGCACCGGGGCGGACTTCGGCCGCACGGTGGCCATGATGGTCGATCGCCTGGCCGCCGAGCCGCTCGTGCTCCAGCTCCCCTGGGGCGTCGAGGCCGACTTCACCGGGGTCATCGACCTGGTCGAGATGAAGGCCCATCGCTGGACCAGCGAGATGGGCGAGGAGTGGGAGTCCGTGGAGGTCCCCGACGACCTCCGAGAGACGGCCGAGCGGGCCCATCACGAGCTGTTCGAGAAGCTGGCCGATCACGACGAGTCCCTGATGGAGAAGTTCGTCCATGAGGAAGAGCCCACGGCCGACGAGCTCCGGCGAGCCATCCGCCGGGCCACGCTGGCCGGGGAGGGCGTCCCGGTGCTGTGCGGCAGCGCCTTCAAGAACAAGGCGATCCAGCCGCTGCTCGACGCCATCGTCAACTACCTGCCCGCGCCCACCGACGTGTCCGCGGTCCAGGGCCACACGCCCACGGGCGAGCCGGCGGAGCGCGAGCCCGACGACCACCAGCCGTTCTCCGGCCTGGTGTTCAAGATCATGTCGGACCCGTACGTCGGGCGGCTCACCTACGTGCGTGTGTACTCGGGGATCCTCCGGCAGGGCTCGCACATCCAGAACTCCACCAAGGACCGCAAGGAGCGGATCGGGCGGATCCTCCAGATGCACGCCAACCACCGCGAGGACAAGGACGCGGCGTTCACCGGCGACATCGTGGCGGTGGTGGGGCTCAAGCACTCGACGACCGGCGACACGCTGTGCGACCCCTCCGAGCCCATCGTCCTCGAGTCGATCAGCTTCCCCACCCCCGTGATCTCGGTGGCGGTCGAGCCCAAGACCAAGGCCGACCAGGACAAGCTCGGCAATGCCCTGGCCAAGCTGGCCGACGAGGACCCCACGTTCGTCGTCAAGTTCGACGACGAGACCGGCCAGACCATCATCTCGGGGATGGGCGAGCTCCACCTGGAGATCCTGGTGGACCGCCTGACCCGCGAGTTCAACGTCGGGGCCAACGTCGGCAAGCCGCAGGTCGCGTACCGCGAGACGATCCGCAAGGCGGTCGGGAAGGTCGAGGGGCGGTTCGTCCGGCAGACCGGCGGCCGGGGGCAGTTCGGCGACGTGTTCCTCGACCTCGAGCCCACCGGGCCCGGCGGCGGCTACGAGTTCGTCAACAAGATCACGGGCGGCGCCATCCCGCGCGAGTACATCCCCTCGGTCGACGAGGGCATCCAGGAGGCCATGGAGGGCGGCGTCCTGGCCGGCTACCCGCTCGTGGACGTCCGGGCCACGCTCGTCGACGGCTCGTACCACGAGGTCGACTCGTCCGAGCTCGCGTTCAAGATCGCCGGCTCGATGGCGCTGAAGGAGGCGGCTCGGCGGGCCGACCCGGTGCTCCTGGAGCCGGTCATGGAGTTCGAGGTGATCACGCCCGAGGAGTTCATGGGCGAGGTGATGGGCGATATCACCTCCCGGCGCGGGCGCATCGAGCGGATCGACGACCGCACCGGCATGCGGGCCATCCGCGTGCTCGTGCCGCTGGCGGAGCTGTTCGGGTACGCCACCGAGCTGCGCTCGCGCACCCAGGGGCGGGCCTCGCACACGCCGATGCAGCTCCACGCCTACCACGAGGTCCCCGCCCAGATCTCCAAGGAGATCGTGGCCCGCGTACGCGGCGAGTAGCGCTTCCGGAGGAGGAGGAGAGAGACCAGATGGCCAAGCAGAAGTTCGAGCGGACCAAGCCCCACGTGAACATCGGCACGATCGGGCA
>JBHGAT010000394.1:0-2057 GCA_041946645.1 Candidatus Velamenicoccus archaeovorus
CGGAGGTCGCGGAGGTCGCGGAGGTCGAGACGCTGAGCCCGGCCGTGGGCGCATGAGGAGGGCGGGATGAGCGTGGACCCCACGGTCGCCGGGACCATGGACGGAGTCCCCGGGCTGGACGGTCGGGTGGTCCTGGTGACCGGCGGCGGGGGCGGGCTGGGACGGGCGATCTGCCGCGTCCTGGGTCGGGCCGGCGCGGCGGTGGTGGCGGCGGACGTCCGGGCCGACGGTGCCGCCGAGACGGCCCGGCGCGTCCTGGCCGAGGGCGGCCGGGCGGAGCCGGTGGACCTGGACGTCACCGACCGGTCGGCGGCGGAGGAGGCCGTCGAGCGGATCGTGCGCGCGCACGGTCGGCTCGACGTGCTGGTGAACAACGCCGGCATCGACGTGACGCTGCCCTTCGACGAGCTGCCGATGCAGGCGTTCGACCGGATCCTCGACGTGAACCTGCGGGGGCCGGTGCTCCTGTCCCGCGCGGTGTTCCCGCGGATGCGCGCGGAGGGCGGCGGGCAGATCGTGAACGTGGTGTCGACCGCGGCCAAGCGGGCCTGGACCAACGCGTCCGCCTACCACGCGAGCAAGTGGGGCCTCCTCGGGTTCAGCCACGCGCTGCACGCGGAGGGCCGGGCCCTCGGCATCAAGGTCACCGCCGTGGTGGCCGGGGGCATGCGCACCCGCTTCCTCTTCGACCGGTTCCCCGACCTGGACCCGGGCGTGCTGCAGGAGCCCGAGAACGTGGCCGAGACGATCCGCTTCGTCCTCTCGTGTCCCGCCGGGACCGTGATCCCCGAGGTCATGGTCCTGCCCATGGGGGAAACGTCGTGGCCGTGATCGGGCGGCCCGCGGCGTTCCTCGACAAGGACGGCACGCTGGTCGAGGACGTCCCGTACGGCGCCGACCCCGCGAGGCTGCGCCTGCTGCCGGGGGTGGGGGAGGCGCTCCGGCTCCTCGGCCTGGCCGGGCTCCGGCTGATCGTGGTCACCAACCAGGCCGGGGTGGCCATGGGCCGGTTCCCCGAGGCCCGGCTGGGGGGGATCGAGGCCGGGCTCCGAGGGCTGCTGCGGGCCGAGGGCGTCGAGCTCGACGGCTTCCTGTGGTGCCCCCACCACCCCGAGGGCACGGTGCCCTCCTACGCCGTGGCCTGCGACTGCCGCAAGCCGCGGCCCGGTCTGCTCCGGCGGGCCGCGATGCGGTACCGGGTGGACCTTCGGCGGTCCTGGGCCGTCGGCGACATCCTGGACGACGTCGAGGCGGGCCACCTGGCCGGGTGCCGGGCCGCCCTGGTGGACACGGGCGGCGAGACCGAGTGGCGCATCGGGCCGGAGCGCGAGCCCGACCTGATCGCGAAGGACCTCCTCGAGGCGGCCCGGGCGATCGTGTTCCGGGCGCGGCCCGCCCATCCCGCCGTGGCCCGGGGCGGGGCGGCATGACCGGTCCGCTGCTCGAGGCGCTGGCGTCGTTCGAGGCGCTCCGGGCGGTCGTGGTGGGCGACGCGATGCTCGACGTCTACCTCCACGGGCGGACCGGGCGCCTGTGCCCCGAGGCCCCGGTGCCGGTCGTCGCGGTGGGCGCCGACGTGGCCGCCCCCGGCGGCGCCGCCAACGCCGCGGTCAACCTCCGAGCCCTCGGGGCGGAGACGATCCTCGTGTCGGCGGTGGGCGACGACGCCGAGGGGCGGCGGCTCCTGGAGCTGCTCGCGGACCGCGGGGTGGACGCGGCCGCGACGATCGTGCGGCCGGGACGGGGGACGCTCACCAAGACCCGCGTGCTCGCCGACGACCACCTGCTGCTCCGGTTCGACGCGGGAGACGTCACGCCGATCCGGGGGAAGGACGAGCGCGCGCTGCGCGAGCGCCTGGACGAGCTGGTCGCCGACGCCGACCTGGTGCTGGTCTCGGACTACGGCTACGGGGTGGTGACGCCGGGCGTGATCTCGGCGCTGCCGCGGACCGGCCCGCCGGTGGCGGTCGACGCCAAGGACCTCGCCCCGTACCGGACGCTCGGGCCGACCGTGGTCAAGCCGAACTTCGCCCAGGCCGCCCGGATGCTCGGCGGCG
>JBHGAT010000395.1:0-3193 GCA_041946645.1 Candidatus Velamenicoccus archaeovorus
GGCCCACCGCGGCCGCCCCGACGCCGCCGGGCCCGGCGGCCGCCGAGCCCCCGGAGCGACCATCGGCGAGCCCCCCGGTGGAGCCGGACTAGCCAGGGGCCGGCACGCCGGATGCGCCTGATCCCCCGACGATCCCGCCGAAGGCAGCGGCGGGACCCCGAGGCGACGATGACGCTCGTCGAGCACCTCGAGGAGCTGCGGAGGCGCCTGTTCATCGCGTTCGGGGCCGTCGGGCTCGCATCGATCGGCGCCTGGTTCCTCTACGATCCGGTGCTCCGCCTGCTCCGGAACCCGTTCTGCGACAGCCTGGCGAACCTCCCGAGGTCCGCCCGGCCACCGACCGGCTGCAACTTCGTGTTCGTCGGCGCCGTGGACGCCGTCGTCGTGAAGCTGAAGGTGGTCGTGTTCCTCGGCCTGCTGATGGCACTGCCGGTGGTCCTCTACCAGCTCTGGGCGTTCGTGGTCCCCGGGCTCAAGCGGGGCGAGCGGCGGATGGCCATCCCCTTCGTGGCGTCATCGGTCGTCCTGTTCGCGCTGGGCGCCGCGCTCGCCTACCTCACGCTGCCGAAGGCCCTGGGGTTCCTGCTCGGCTTCGCCGGCCCCGGTTTCACCCCGCTGCTCACCGGCGACAAGTTCCTGGGCTTCGTGATGCTCGTCGCGCTCGCCTTCGGCCTCTCGTTCGAGTTCCCCATCGTGCTGGTGTTCCTGTCGATGGTCGGGGTGATCTCGAGCCGACAGATGCGCGGATGGCGGCGGGGTGCGATCGTGCTCATCGCGGTGTTCGCGGCGGTCATCACCCCGAGCCAGGACCCCTACACGATGCTCGCGATGATGCTGCCGATGGTCCTGTTCTACGAGGGAGCTATCATCGTGTCCCGCCTGCTCGGTCACTAGACCTGCTCGGTCACCAGAGGAGTCGTATGGCCATCAAGGGCAAGAGCAAGCCGAAGGCCCGCCGTGCGGTGACGCCCGGGCCGCGGCCCGCCTACGTCCCGGTGAAGAGGAGGTGGTACGCGCGCCGCGAGGTCCAGGTCGGCGTCGCCGTGGTGCTCCTCGTCGCCGCGACCGCCGGCGTCTGGTACGGGATCGATCGGAGCCGCAGCCAGGCGCACGAGCGTGAGCAGCTGCGCCTCGAGAAGACCGCCGCGACCGCGTACCAGGCGCAGGTGAACCAGGCGCTCTCGGGCGTCGGGCAGACCTTGCCACCGAGCGGCTTCGTGGTGGCCCCGGGGCTGTCCGGAGCGATCGACGGCCTGCGGAAGGGGTCCGTCGAGCCGGCCGCGGCGGCCAAGGACGCCGAGACGGCCCTCACCGGGCTGAAGGCGGCGGTCCAGGCGCTCGACGGGATCGACGCCACGTCGCTCGTCAGCGGCAAGGGGATCGACGACCAGGTCTTCGTGCAGGACGTGATCAACTCGCGGTCGCGGATGAGCCAGGCGATGCACCTGTACCGGACCGCGGCACAGCTCCTCGCCGACGCGGCCGCCGCGTCCGGGGAGGCACGGGACGCGCTGCTCGATCGGGCCTCGTCGGTCCTCGACGTGGCGCAGGAGCTGTTCGCGGACGGCTACACGGACTACGTGAACGCGCAGGGGATCGCGCAGGTCTTCCAGCCCACGCTGCCGAGCGCCGGCTCGCCGCTCGGCGGGTCGTAGCGGATGGTCGACGGGCTGCTCCTGCTGCACGCGTTCCCGCTCGACGCCCAGATGTGGGGGCCGCAGCTCGAGGCGCTCGACGGCACCGTGGCCGTGGCGGCCCCGCACCTGCCGGGGTTCGGCGGCACCCCGCTGGTGGGCGACGTGACGACGATGGCCGTCGCGGCCGATCGGGCCCTCGAGGCCATGGACGCGGCGGGGATCGATCGCGCCGTGGTCTGCGGGCTCTCGCTCGGCGGCTACGTGGCGTTCGAGCTCTGGCGGCGAGCCCGGGCTCGCATCGCCGGGCTCGTGCTGGCCAACACGCGGGCCGCTGCGGACACCCCCGAGGCCGCGGAGGCACGTCGCGAGCTGGCCCGGCGCCTGCGGCGCGAGGGCAACGGCTTCCTCGTGGCGGAGCCGACCGATCCCCGCCGCTTCGCCGAACGGTACCCGTTCGCGCTCGATCGCTTCCAGCTGGACGCGATCGACGCCGTGCATCGTGGCGACTCCGTGCTGGTGGCCGCGCCGACCGGCTCGGGCAAGACGGTGGTGGCCGAGTTCGCGGTCGAGCGCGCGCTGGCCACGGAGGGCAAGGCCTTCTACACGACACCGCTGAAGGCCCTGTCGAACCAGAAGTTCGGCGACCTCGTGGCCCGCTACGGCGCGGCCACGGTGGGCCTGCTGACCGGCGACAACACGATCAACTCCGAGGCGCCGGTGGTCGTGATGACCACCGAGGTCCTGCGCAACATGCTCTACGAGAAGAGCCCCACGCTGCAGGGACTGCTCTCCGTGGTGATGGACGAGGTCCACTACCTGCAGGACCCGTACCGCGGGGCCGTGTGGGAGGAGGTCCTGATCCACCTCCCGCTCTCGGTCTCGGTGGTGTGCCTGTCGGCCACGATCTCCAACGCGGAGGAGTTCGGCGAGTGGGTCGGGACCCTCCGGGGGCCGACCCGGGTGGTGATCGAGGAGCGCCGGCCGGTCCCCCTGGAGCACCACTACCTGATCGGGCACGACCTGCACCCGATGCACGTGCCGCAGGACGGCCGGCAGATCCCCAACCCCTACATCGTCTCGCTCGACCGTGAGGAGGTCCGGTACAAGACCTACTACCGGCGCGGCTCGGGCACGGCCCAGCACCAACGGATCCCACGGCCCCGCGAGGGCCACCGCCGCGTGTACGTGCCGCGGCGCGAGGAGGTCGTCGACGTCCTGTCCGAGCACGGCATGCTGCCGGCGATCTACTTCGTGTTCAGCCGGGCCGGCTGCGACCGCAGCGTCGAGTGGCTGATGGCCTCGGGCATCCGGCTCACCACGGCCGAGGAAGCGGCCCGGATCCGGGGGTTCGCCGAGATGCGCGTGGCCTGGATGGACGAGGAGGACCTGTCGACCCTCGGCTTCTACGACTTCGCCGAGGCGCTGTCCGCCGGCATCGCCGCGCACCACGCAGGCATGCTCCCGGTCTTCAAGGAGACCGTGGAGGAGCTGTTCGAGGCGGGGCTGGTGAAGATCGTGTTCGCCACCGAGACGCTGTCGCTCGGCATCAACATGCC
>JBHGAT010000396.1:0-2045 GCA_041946645.1 Candidatus Velamenicoccus archaeovorus
GGCCAGATCGAGCTGGAGGGTCTCGAGCACCTCGGCGTCGGCCGGCCAGGGCCACGCGGACACGGCCTCAGACCCGGGCCAGGTGCTCGACCAGCCGCCGCTCGGGCTCGTCGAACCACGGCGGCTCGCCGGCGGCAGCGTTCCCCCGCGCGTGCTCGGGGTCCGACGTGGCGGGGATCGCGACGTGCACACGGGGGTCGGAGAGGATCCACTTCAGCAGGGCCTGGGCCCACGTGTCCACACCGAGGTCCCGGAGCGCCTCGGGCCGGGGGCCGGGGAACAGCTCCCCCTCCGCGAAGGGCCGCATCGCGATCACGCCCAGCCCGAGCTCCTGGGCCAGGGGGAGGATCCGATCGGCCGCTCGACGCTCGAGCGGGTTGTACGGGACCTGGATCGCCTGGATCCTCCCGCTCCGCATCACGCGCTCGAGCTCGTCGAACGCGTGCTCGTTCCAGTGCGTGGCGCCGAGCAGCTCGATCCGACCGGCCTCGCGCTCGTCCGAGAGCCACACCAGGTGCTCGCGCCACGCCACCAGGTTGTGGACCTGCTCGAGCTCGAGGCGCCCGCCGTACCACCCGAGCTGCCGCTCGAGCTGGGCCCGCCCCTCATCGACCGACGGCGTCCAGACCTTGGTGGCCACGAACGCGTCCCGGCGCCGGTCGCCGAGGGCCTCGCCCAGCACCTCCTCGGCCCGTCCGTACATCGGCGACGTGTCGAACAGACGGACACCTGCGCCCATCGCGGCCTCGACGACGGCGGCCGGTCCGTGCTCCTCCCCCCGCCCCACGTCGAACACGTTCCACGTCCCCAGACCGATCACCGGCACGGTGCGACCCGTCGCGCCGAACGCCCGGACCTCCATCGCGCCGTCAGCTCCCGCCGTCGCCCCGTTGCTCGCGCAGGTACCGCTCGAGCTCGGCGGCGAGCTGGTCCCCCGAGGGGATCCCCTCGGGCTCGGGCTGCTCGGCCGCGAGCTCCTCGAGCCGCGCGACGTACGCGAGCAGGTTCTGGTCCTCCTCGACCGCCCGGCGGACCTCCCGCTCCCACACCGCCACCGCCGACAGGAGGCCGGAGCGATCCACCTCGACCCCGAGCAGGTCGGTCAGCTTGGCCAGCAGCGCCACCGCCACCCGCGGATTGGTGCCCGAGGGGAGGTAGTGCGGCGCCGCCGCCCACAGGGACACGGCGGCGATCCCGCCCCGCGAGGCCATCTCGTTCAGGACGCCCACGATGCCGGTGGGCCCCTCGTAGCGCGAGGGCTCGACGCCCAGCCGCTCCGCCCACCCCGGGTCGGCGCTCGCGGCCGAGACGGGTGCCGGGCGCGTGTGCGGGACGTCGGCCAGGAACGCCCCCAGGGTCACCAGGAGCTCCACCCGCAGGTCCCGACACACGGAGAGGATCTGCTCGCAGAAGGTGCGCCACCGTACGTTGGGCTCCACCCCCAGGAACAGGAGCACGTCGCGCCCGGACGGGCGGGCCTGGAAGAACTCGCACGCGGGCCACTGGAGCCGCCGGGTCCGTCCCTGCTCCAGGTGGACCGTCGGCCGGTTCACCTGGAAGTCGAAGAACTCCTCAGGGTCCACATGAGCGAACCGGCGGGCCGACCACCGGTCTCTGGCGTAGGTCAGGGCGGTGGTGGCGGCCTCTCCCCCGTCGTTCCACCCGCCGAACGCGCAGACCAGGACGGGCCGGTGGACCTGCGGGCGGTACGCGAGCTCGAGGTGGGCGCTCACCCGGACAGGCTAACCCTCCGGGGGCACCGCAGGGGTCCGGCGGCTCGCTCCTTGAGCCGGCGGGCCGAAGGGGCGAGAATCACCGCGCTCGCGCGGATGCCTGCGCCGAGGAGAGAGGACCGCTGAAGCTCGCCCGCACGTTCCCCGTCGCCACCGCCATCGCGCTGGTGCTGGTGGCCACCGCCACCGTTCCGGCCGCCGGCGCTCCGCTCCTCACGCTCCGGGCATCGGCCTCGCGCATCACCTACGGGGGCGCCGTGACGCTCTCGGGCGGCCTGCAGGACGGCACGACGTGCGTGGGCGGGCGCCCGG
>JBHGAT010000397.1:0-2035 GCA_041946645.1 Candidatus Velamenicoccus archaeovorus
GAGCTGGCCGGTCCGGACGATCGACCCCATCTCGACGACGTGCACGACATCGGCGACGTCCCCGATGTGCGTGAAGTTCTCCTCCACGAGCAGGATGGTCGTCCCTTGCTCGTGGATCCCCCGGATCGCCGCGTAGACGAGCTCGATGGCGACCGGGGCCAGGCCCAGCGACGGCTCGTCGATCAGCAGGATCGAGGCGTCGCGCATCAAGCCCCGTCCGAGCCCGACCAGCCGGCGCTCCCCGCCGGACAACGTCCGGGCCCGCTGGTCGGCCCGTTCGCGGATCCCGGGGATCAGGCCGTAGACGCGCTCCAGGGCGGCGTGCCGTCCCCGCCACGAGCCGGGGAGGAACGCCCCCATCAGGAGGTTCTCCTCGACGGTCATGTCGGGGAACAGCAGGTCGCCCTGGGGGATGTGGACCATGCCGAGGGCCGCCAGGCGCTCGGCGCTGCGGCCGTCGACGCGCTCGCCGCCGAGCCACACCTCGCCGCGCCGCGGCTTGATCAGCCCCGAGATCGTGCGGAGCAGCGTCGTCTTGCCGTGCCCGTTCGGCCCGATGATGACCACCGTCTGCCCGGGCGGCACCCGAAGGTCCAGACCGCGGACGACCATCGTGTCCCCGTAGCCCGACCACAGGCCCCGGACCTCGAGGATGGCGTCCCCCCCGTCGGTCATGGGCGCAGCCCCCGCCGCGCCGGGCCGGCCCCGTGGCGGCGACCGAGGTAGACCTCGATCACCTGCTCGTTGGCCAGCATCTCCTGTGGGGTCCCCGCGAACAGCTCCGCCCCGTGGTGCATCACCAGCACGCGGTCGGCCAGGGACGTGAGCGCGCGCATCACGTGCTCGATGACCACCACCGCGAGACCCGCGTCCCGCAGCGCACGGATCAGCCCCATCACGTGGTCGATCTCCTGCGGGTTCAGGCCGCCGAAGGGTTCGTCCAGCAGGAGGACCAGGGGGTTGGTGGCCAGGGCCGTGGCGAGCATCAGCCGCTTCTTGTCGAACACGCCGAGGGGACCGGCCTGGTCCCCGGCCCGGTCGGTCAGCCCGACGAAGTCGAGTTGACGGAGCGCCTCGGCGACGTCGCCCTCGCGTCCGTCCCCGTCGCGCCCTCGCCGGAAGGACGCGGCCAGGTACAGGTTCTCCAGCACCGTGAGCGAGTCGGCGATGGTGGGCTGCTGGAACGTCCGGGCGACGCCGAGCGCGCACCTCCGATGGACGGGCGCGTCCGCGATCGAGGCGCCCTCGAGCAGCACGTCGCCGCTCGTCGCGGGCGTGAGGCCGGTGATCACATCGAACAACGTGGTCTTGCCGGCGCCGTTGGGGCCGACGATGCCCAGGATCTCGCCGGCCCGGACCTCGAACGAGACGTCCACGACCGCTCGGAGCCCGCCGTAGCTCTTGCAGAGCCCACGGCCCTCCAGGACCGACGGGGACGGGCCCCGATCGCTCACGACAGCCAGTCGGGCAGCTGGAACTTCCCGGTCGTGTAGGGCTCGGGGGAGATCAGCACCTGCTGGCCGTTCTGGATCTGGAACGTGAGGTGCGGCATCCCGAGCGACGGGTCCGGGGTGAAGTCGGGGTACGGCACGCAGGTGTTCCCGCCCGGATCCAGGTCGAACGAGTAGGTCCCCACGACGCCTCGGTAGATCGTGTCCTTCACGATCGCGTTGACCTTGTCGAAGGCGTACGGGTCGCCGGCCTCCGCCGCCGCCTGCGCCCACAGCTTGACCAGGTCGTACTGGTCCCCCGCGTTGGAGAACCCAGGGGGGCGGTCGAACTTCTGCTGGAAGGCGTCGGCGAACCGCTGCGCGCGATCGTCTCCGGCCAGCACGCCCACCACCGTGGCCCACAGCACGCCGTCGGCGGCGTCCCCCGCCAGATCCAGGTACTCCGGGATCGACGGCGCGTACTGCTGGTACACCAGCGAGTCCGTGGGGGACTGGCGGAACTGCTTCATGAAGGACGCCTCGTCGCCCGCCGCGTAGTCGCTGAAGAAGACGATCCCGGGGTTGGCCGAGCGGATCTTGACGAG
>JBHGAT010000398.1:0-2014 GCA_041946645.1 Candidatus Velamenicoccus archaeovorus
TTCGTGCAGCCCACCGTCGCCGAGGTGCCGCTCGACTCGTGGATCTGGAAGAAGGAGCTGTTCGTGCCGTTCGTCGCGGTGGCCCCGTACGACGACCTCGACGACGCCATCCGCCTGTCCAACGAGACCGAGTACGGCCTGACGGCAGGCTTCTACAGCGAGGACCGTGCCGAGATCGACAAGTGGCTGAACTCGATCGAGGCCGGGGTGATCTACGTGAACCGCCGGGCCGGCGCCACGACCGGCGCGTGGCCGGGGGTCCAGCCGTTCGGCGGGTGGAAGGGGAGCGGGACCACCGGCAAGGCCGGCGGTGGTCCCTACTACGTCCAGCAGTACCTCCGGGAGCAGTCGAGGACGGTGATCGAGGGATGAGCACGGCACAGATCACCGATCTCGCACAGGCCCAGGCACCTCGGCTCGTGACCGAGGTGCCCGGGCCGCAGGCCCTCGCCCGGATCGAGCGCGACCGCAAGGTCACCAGCCCGTCGCTGCCTCGGGCGTACCCGTTCGTGCCGCACCGCGGGGCCGGCTCGGTGGTGGAGGACGTCGACGGCAATCTCTTCCTCGACCTGAACGCCGGCATCGCGGTGACCTCCACCGGGCACGCCCACCCCAGGGTGGTGGAGGCGATCCAGCGGCAGGCCGCCGAGCTGATCCACTACTCGGCGAGCGACTTCTTCCTGCCGATCTACTCCGAGGTCTGCGAGCAGCTCGACCGGATCGCGCCGTTCCGCGCGTCGGCCCGGAGCTTCCTGACCAACTCCGGGACCGAGGCGGTCGAGGGGGCCATCAAGCTCGCGCGGTTCGCGACGGGGCGCCAGTACGTGATCGCGATGATCGGCTCCTTCCACGGCCGCTCGTACGGCAGCGTCTCGTTGACCGCCAGCAAGGCTCGGTACCGCACGGGGTTCGGCCCCATGCTGCCGGGCGTGTTCCACACGTACTACGGCGACTTCGACCACCTGGAGCAGGTGCTGTTCAAGCGGCTGGTCTCGCCGACCGAGGTCGCCGCCATCGTGGTCGAGCCGATCCTCGGTGAAGGCGGCTACCTGCCGCCACCCGAGGGCTGGCTGGCCTACCTGCGCGAGCTCTGCGACCGGCACGGGATCCTGCTGGTGGCCGACGAGGTCCAAAGCGGCATGGGGCGGACGGGGAAGTGGTGGGCGATCCAGCACTTCGGCGTGGAGCCCGACATCCTGTTGACCGGTAAGGGGATCGCCAGCGGGATGCCGCTGGGTGCCCTGGTCGCGCGGGAGGACCTGTGGACCTGGGAGCTCGGGGCGCACGGCTCCACGTACGCCGGGAACCCCCTCGCCTGCGCCGCCGCCCTGGCCACGATCGAGGTGATCGAGGACGGGCTGATGGACAACGCGACCGCCGTCGGACGCGTCCTGACGGACGGCCTGCGCGGGATGGCCGAGCGGTACCCGATGATCGTGGACGTCCGCGGTCTGGGTCTGATGATCGGCGTCCAGCTCCCCGACCACGATCACATGGTGGCCGTGGAGGAGGCGGCGTTCCGGCGCGGGCTGCTCGTGCTCGGCTGCGGCGACGACGTGATCCGGATGTCGCCACCCCTCGTGTTCCGCCAGGACCAGGCCGAGACGGCGCTCCAGGTGTTCGAGGAGGCCGTGGCCGAGGTCGCGAACCGGTCCTGAGGGGGGTGCCCGGTGCCATCGACGGTCGACGCGCTGACGTTCGACTGCGCGCATCCGGAGGGGATCGCTCGGTTCTGGGCCGAGGTGCTCGGGTACGAGGTCCGCGAGGTCGAGGAAGGCGCCGCCGAGATCGTCGACCCCGCCGGTCGGGGGTGGCCGCTGCTGTTCCTCGTGGTCCCCGAGGGCAAGGCGGTGAAGAACCGTCTCCACCTGGACCTGCGCCCGCCCGACTCGATGGCCGCCGAGGTGGAGCGGGTGAAGGCCCTCGGGGCCGCCGAGCAGCGGTTCGTGGAAGAAGGCGGCAGCTTCTGGACGGTCATGCAGGACCCCGAGGGCAACGAGTTCTGCGTGCTCCG
>JBHGAT010000399.1:0-2006 GCA_041946645.1 Candidatus Velamenicoccus archaeovorus
GCCGCACCGTGGGCGCCGGGCGGGTCACCGACATCGTCAAGTAGGGGCACGAGGGGACCAGGGAGAGGAAGCGCAGGGATCGTGGCCGGACCGAGGATCCGTATCAAGCTCCGCGCCTACGACCATCGGATGCTGGATGTGGCGGCTCGCGAGATCGTCGAGCATGTCACGCGCACCGGCGCCAAGGTCGTGGGTCCCGTGCCGCTGCCCACCGAGCGGTCCATCTACACCGTGATCCGCTCGCCCCACAAGTACAAGGACTCCCGCGAGCACTTCCAGATGCTCACCCACAAGCGGTTGATCGACATCGTGGACGCGACCTCGAAGACGGTCCAGGAGCTCCAGCGCCTGAACCTGTCCTCGGGGGTGGACATCGAGATCAAGCTCTGATGGCCGAGATCAAGGGCATCCTCGGGACGAAGGTGGGCATGACCCAGATCTTCGACGACACGCGGGCCATCCCGGTCACGGTCGTCAAGGCGGGGCCGTGCTTCGTGGCGCAGGTCAAGACCTCCGAGCGGGACGGCTACGAGGCCGTCCAGCTGGCGTTCCAGGAGCCCGCCGGCAAGCACCTCACCCAGCCGATGAAGGGCCACTTCGACGCCCACGGCGGCAAGCCGGGTCGGTACCTGGTGGAGCTGCGGACGGACGACGCCTCCTCGTACACGCCGGGGCAAGAGCTCCGGGCGGACGTGTTCCAGCCGGGCGACCTGGCCGACGTGGTGGGTGTGTCCAAGGGGCGGGGGTTCGCCGGGGTGATGAAGCGGCACGGGTTCGGCGGCCTGTCGGGCAGCCACGGCACCGAGCGGAAGCACCGCTCGCCCGGTGCCATCGGCGCCTGCGCCACCCCCAGCCGAGTGTTCAAGGGCATGCGGATGGCCGGGCAGATGGGCAACGAGCGGGTGACGGTGCTGAACCTCGAGGTGGTCGGGGCCGATCCCGAGCGCAACCTGTTGCTGCTCCGCGGCGCGGTGCCCGGCCCGGCCGGCGGCCTGGTCATGGTCCGCTCGGCGGTCAAGGCGCCGGCGGGCGCGAGGAGGGGTGCCTGATGGCCTCGGTGCCCGTGCTCGACGCGACCGGCAAGAAGGTGGCCGACCGCGACCTGTCGTCCGAGGTCTTCGAGGCTCGGATCAGCGTGCCGCTGATGCACCAGGTCGTCGTGGCCGGGCAGGCCGCGCTCCGCCGGGGGACCCACGCCACCAAGACCCGGGGTGAGGTCTCGGGTGGCGGTCGGAAGCCGTGGCGCCAGAAGGGCACCGGGCGGGCCCGGCAGGGCTCGACGCGGGCACCGCAGTGGACGGGCGGAGGCGTGGTGCACGGCCCGCAGCCGCGGGACCACTCGATGCGGGTCAACAAGAAGATGAAGCGCGGGGCGCTGCGCTCGGCCCTCACCGACGCGCTGCAGAGCGGCAAGCTGGCGGTGGTGGACGGGCTCTCGTTCGAGCAGCCTAAGACCAAGGAGGCCGCCGCGGTGCTCGAGGCGCTCGGGCTCGAGGGCAAGGTGCTGCTGGTGCTGCCGGGCCCCACCGACACCGGCGCGGTGGAGAAGTCCTTCCGCAACCTGCTCAACGTGCGGATCGCGTACGTGCCGTCGCTCGGCACCTACGAGGTGATCGCGGCCGACCGGGTGCTGTTCACGCGCACCGCGCTCGATGCGGTGGAGGGCCGGGGAGGCGAGGCCGAGTGAAGACGGCGCGTGACGTCATCATCCGGCCGGTCGTGTCCGAGAAGTCGTACGCCGGCCTCGAGGCCAACGTCTACACGTTCCTGGTGGATCGGCGGGCCAACAAGACCGAGATCAAGGAGGCGATCCAGCAGATCTGGAACGTCCGCGTGGTCTCGGTCAACACGCTGAACCGCAAGGGCAAGGTCAAGCGCCGCCGGTTCACCACCGGCAAGCGAGCCGACCAGAAGCGCGCCATCGTCACCCTCGCCGAGGGCGACTCGATCGAGATCTTCGAGACCGGGAAGTAGCCATGGCCGTTCGCAAGTACAAGCCGACCACG
>JBHGAT010000004.1:0-20394 GCA_041946645.1 Candidatus Velamenicoccus archaeovorus
CCTACAGGCGGACCACGTTCCGGCGGTCGCCCCGGGTGACGCCGCGCGTGTCGAACACGAGCCGCGAGCCCCGCACCACCTGCTCGTAGTCGATCGTCGAGTGGTCGGTGAGCACCACCACGCAGTCCTGCGCCTGCAGCGACCTGGGAGTGAGCGGCCTGGAGCGGTGGAGCCGCCCGGCGAGCTCGACCGAGGGCACGTACGGGTCGTGGTAGGAGACCCTGGCGCCCTCGGCGACCAGGCGCTCGAGCACCGTGATCGACGGCGACTCGCGGCAGTCGCTCACGTCGGGCTTGTACGTGAGGCCGATGCCCAGGATCCGCGAGCCCCGGAGCGGCTTGCCCACCTCGTTCAGGGCGGTGGCGATGCGCTGGACCACGAAGCCGGGCATGCGCGCGTTGACCTCCTGCGCGTGCTCGACGAAGTTCAGCCGGTGGCCGGTCCGCTGGCCCACCCGCCACGACAGGTACGAGGGGTCGATCGCGATGCAGTGGCCGCCCACCCCCGGCCCGGGCCAGAACGGCTGGAACCCGAAGGGCTTGGTGGCGGCCGCCCGGATGGCCTCCCAGATGTCCACGTCCAGGTCGCGCGACAGGAAGGCCAGCTCGTTCACCAGCGCGATGTTCACGTGCCGGTAGGTGTTCTCGATCAGCTTGGCCATCTCCGCCTCGCGGGTCGAGGACACCCGGTGCACCCGGTCGACGAAGGTCCGGTAGAAGGCCACGGCCAGCCGGCCGCACGCCGGCGTGTACCCGCCGACGATCCGGGGGGTGGTGCGCACGTGCTCGAGCCCCCGCCCCGGGTCGATCCGCTCGGGGGCGTAGGCCAGGGCGAAGTCCGTCCCGGCGGCCATCCCCGAGGCCTCCAGGAGCGGGCGGAGGACCTCGTCGGTCGTGCCCGGGTAGGTCGTCGACTCCAGGACGACCAGCGCGCCCCGGGCCAGGTGGCGCCCGACCTGCTCGCCCGCCGCCGTGATGAACCCCAGGTCCGGGTCGTGGTCCTTGAGCGGCGTGGGCACGCAGATCACCACCACGTCGCAGGTCCGCAGGGCGGAGGGGCGGCCCACCACCCGGAGCGAGCCGGCCAGCTCGCGGAGCACGTCGTCGGGGACGTCGGACACGTAGGAGCGGCCCGAGGCGACGGCGTCCACGCGCTCGGCGTCGAGGTCGAGGCCCACGCCCGCGAAGCCGGCCCTGACGATCGACACCAGCAGCGGCAGGCCCACGTATCCGAGGCCCACCACGCCCACGCGGGCCTCGCGGGCGCGCAGGCGCTCCCGGAGCTCCGAACGCCACGACGGTGTGCGCATGACCCTCCGCCGCGACGCCCCTCCGGACGCGCGGCGGCGGCAGCTTAGCCCGCGGACGGAGCCGTCGGTAGCACCGTCGACCCCTTCGTTCGGGGAGCCCGGGCCCTCGCGCTCCCGGGCCCGCGAGGGGCCGGCTCAAGCCGGTCCCGGTCCCTGCCGAACCCCCAGGTGAGAGGCGCTCAAGCCTGTCGGTCGAACGGCCGACAACTGTCGGGAGGGGCTGGGAGAGCTATGGATGGCGTGAGCCCGATGGGACGGCTCACCGCTCGTCTGCGCAGGCGCGACGAGCGGGGCTTCACCTTGCTCGAGGTGATGATCGCCATCAGCATCATCTTCGCCTCGCTGCTGGCCCTCGCGTACACCGCGACGATCGGGTTCACCTACGAGTCCCTGGCCCGGCAGAAGCAGACCGCGACCGGCATCGCCGACCAGGTGATGGAGGAGGTCCGCGGGCTGGCCTGGGAGAAGATCACGCAGGGCCTGTCCTCGAGCGACCTGACCGGCGACCCCCGACTGGTGACCGGGTGCTCGGGCGACCCGGCCGGGACGTACCGGTTCCTGTCGTGCACCCCCGACACCAGCGTGCCGGGACAGGCAGAGAAGGTCGTGGCCGACGCGCCGGCGTGCACCGCGCCGGACTGCCCGGTCCCGCTGATCCCGCACACGGGGACCATCACGCAGAACAGCATCGACTACAGCTGGGCCACCTACGTCACCAACGACTGCAAGACGGCCACCGACGACGGATGCACGGAGGCCACGCCGTACCGGGTCACCGTGATCGTGACGTGGACCGGCGGCCGCACCGCGCCCAACAAGATCGTCCAGTCCCAGAGCCTCTTCTGGTCGCCGGTGGGGTGCCGGAGCACCGCCACGCACCCCTTCGCCGCGCCGTGTCAGCCGTTCTTCTACGGGCTGGCCTCGGTGCCGCAGGGGAGCATCAACATCTCGGGGACGATCTCCGGGGACCTGTTCAGCTCGGCCGACCTGTTCACCTCGGCGCTGCAGTCGACCGCGCAGCAGGAGCAGCTCTCGCAGGCCCAGGGCAACTTCACCCAGTCGAGCGTGCGGATCGTCGACACGGTCGGGACGACCCAGACCGCCGGGGGCGGGACCGACGCATCGTCGGCCGCCGACACCGACCCCGGGACCACGTCCAGCGTGTACTCCCAGGTCACGTGCCCGAGCGTCACGGTGCCGTGCACGGGTGGCACCGTGAGCACCGGCGCGAGCAGCTACATGGCGGTGACGGCGCCGAGCGGCGAGACCGCCGAGAGCGACAGCGCCACCGCGGCCGGGGGCAGCGCCGTCTGCCCGCCGGCACCCGACACGGCCGAGACCGACCAGAAGCCCTGCAGCGGCGGCAAGATCCAGATGGGCGGGACCCTGAGCGCCGTAGCCCACCTGCACGGGTTCGCGGAGAACCTGGGCGACGCGACGATCGCCTCGGTGGCGGCGCCGGCCAGCCCCAGCAAGACCTTCGTGAACCGGGTGGCGTACCCGACCACGGGGACGCTGTGCACGCCGACCGCGTCCTCCACCGACTACGGGTGCATCGAGTCCAAGGCCACCCGGGTCCTGGGGGCCCTGCAGATCGGCGGGCTGCCGCAGCAGATCGACGACCCCGCCGGGTGGAACGGCGCCTACTTCTCGCTGTCCAGCTACCAGACCCAGGTGACGGCCACGGCGGGTGTCAACCCGTCGCTGCCGACCGCCGCGGTGAGCTCCGGGACGATCTCGTGCTGGAACGGCTCGAACGGGTACACGTCGGTGGGGGCGACCTCGGGCGGCGTGGCCGGCGCGTGCCAGCCCCTCACGTACTCGGATACCGTCGACGGCCACCAGGTGGACGTGTCGATCCAGGCCCAGTCGGCCTCGCCGGCCTCGACCTCGATCAACCCCACGTCGCTCACGAACCCACTCACCGACGTCACGGCGCAGGTGAACTCGCCCACGGCGACGATCCTGTACTCGGTCAGCCTGGACGGCGTCACGGTCGTGAACCTGACCATCACCCTCAACCTCGGCACGACGCAGGCGCACAGCGTCTACGCGCCGCCGCCGTCGCCCTCGTAAGCCATGGGAGGACCGATGTCGCTGATCCGCCGAGGTCACCGCGAGGAACGGGGCATGACGCTGGTCGAGGTCCTGGTGGCGAGCTCGATCATGGGCATCGTCCTGCTGGTGTTCACGACCGTGCTCTCCTCGGTCCAGCGCGGCGTCGTGGCCCAGGACAAGCTCAACCAGAACCTGGACCAGGTGAACCTGGCCGTCCAGGAGCTGGACCGCGAGCTCCGCTCGGGCAACGTGCTGTACGACCCGCTGCTCGAGAACGGGTCGGGGGCCGGCGCGCTGACCTCGTGCACCGGGTGCGCGCCCGGCTACACGCTGCGCGTGTACACGCAGACCAACGGGAGCAACAAGTGCGTCCTGTGGAAGGTCGCCGGGGACGAGCTGATGGTCCGGTCGTGGCCGGCGGGCGTCCCCGCCGACGCGACCTCGTGGCGCGTGTCCGCCGAGCACCTCGTGAACGTGGACCTGGGGGAGTACCCGTTCGCGCTGGACCCGGATCCGCTGAAGGGGGACCGGACGCTGGACCTGCTGTTCGCGGTGAACGCGGACCTGGCCAACCGCCCGGGGCAGACGGTGAAGATCCGGGCCTCGCTGACGGGCCGCAACACCTCGTACGGGTACCCCGCCAACGTGTGCTACGACGTGCCGGACGACTAGGAGACGCGACGATGCTGATGCGCCTGAAGCCGCTCCGCAGGGACGAGCGAGGGGTCGCCCTGGTCGTGTCGCTGCTGGTCGTGTTCGTCGTGCTGCTGCTGGCCGGCGTGGTGTTCGCGCAGGCCGTGCACAACAGCACGCGGAGCGCCGGAGCCCGCAAGCGCCTGCAGTCGGTGGACGCGGCCGAGGCCGGGCTGAACTTCTTCTACAACTACCTCGAGAACACGGCGGCCGGGGACCTGACGCTGGTGCCGCTCACGGAGTCGGTCGCGGTGGCCCCGGGGACGGCCACCTTCACGGTCACGCCCACGTGGTACGACGACAGCGGGGACGAGATGACCGGCCCGTTCTCCGACACGTCGTACCCCTCGGCGGTGCACCTGGTGTCCCAGGGCTCCACCAACGGGACCACGCCGAGGACGATGGAGACGTACATGGAGATCCATCCGGTGTTCGGCGGGTTCGAGGGCGCGATCATCACCACGGCCTCCACGCAGTTCACCAACAACTTCACCCTGAACGGCAGCAGCGGCAACGACGGCGACATCGTGGTGACGTGCCCGGGCTCCAGCTGCGACGTGACCATCACGAACGGTCTGCAGAACGTGCACGGCACCCTGTACGTGCCCAACGGCAACCTGGCGCTGAGCTCCCAGACCCACGTCTACGGCGACGTGTGGGCCAACGGGTCGATCCTGATCGACCAGCCGAACGCGCAGGTCGACGGCGACGCGATCTCGTCGACCAGCTCGGTGACGGTGGACGCGGGCTCGGTGGCCGGGCTCGGCACGTACTGCACGACCGTGTCGGGCAGCAGCAACATCGCCGGCGGGACGGTCCAGAAGTGCCAGGGCCCGCCGCCCTCGCTGAACTTCCCCGAGATCTCGTACGTCGACCAGGTCGACCCGAACGCCGACCCCAACTGGGACACGGCCGGGAACCTCTGGTACGTGAAGACGTTCACGGGGTCGGGGACCACCCCCTGCACGGACGCCAAGAACTGGCTCCAGGGGAACACGCCCGGGACGACGTACAACTCCGGCAACGGGATCCCCAGCATCGACGGGCAGAGCCCGACGGGCGTGATCGTGCGGATCGCGGGCACCTGCACGTTCGGCCTGGACAACAACAGGACCATCACCATGAACACCAACGTGGCGGTCATCACCGACGGGTCGGTGAACCTGAGCCAGCAGAGCACCTGGAACGGTCAGGGCTCCACGCGGAACCTGTTCTTCGTGGTGCCGTACCGGGAGACCACGCCGCCGAGCTGCGGCGGCGGGACCCAGCTCTACGACATCAGCTTCGGCAACAAGACCAACTTCAACTCGCTGGTGAACGTGGGCGTGTACACGCCGGGCCGGGCCAACATGAGCAACCTGAACGTGTTCAGCGGCCAGGTGATCGCCGGCCAGACCTGCATCGGCAACAACTGGTCGATGAACTACGAGCCGATCGTCTTCCCCGGCCAGCACGTCAGCAGCTTCACCGAGGACATCGCCTACATCCGCGAGATCCCCAACCCCTAGCTTCCCCCGACACCACCCCTCCCCACGAAGGGCCGGCTCCCCAGAGGCCGGCCCTTCGCCTTGGGGCCGGGATCTGGGCATTTCGGAGGGTTCCCCGGGCCGACCTTCGGCCCGTAGGCTGTGTGGGCCATTCGACGGATGCCTAACCGGGGGAACCAGGCTACGCTTCGGGGGCAGAACGCGGGGCGCGTTCCTGATGGCCGGCGCGGCATCGGACCTAGGGCGGAACGAGGGGGCGAGGCAGGGATCGTGGGCACCTCAGGCGGGCGCCGTCCCGCCCTGCGCCGGATCGCCCGGGCCCGGGGGGAGCGGGGCTTCACCCTGATCGAGACGGTCATCGCGATCGGGACCATCTTCGTCGCGCTCACGGCGCTCGCGTTCACGGCGACGGCCGGGTTCCGGTACATCGGGCTGTCCCGGGAGCAGCAGGCGGCCAACCAGCTCGCCGACAAGCTGATGGAGGACATCCGGGGCCTGTCGTTCGACCGGGTCGCGCTCGGCCTGTCGGCCACGGATGCGGCGGCGGAGGCCGCCGACCCCGAGGGCAACATCGAGGACTGCGGCGGCGGGGTCTACCGGTTCCAGACGTGCACGCCGCCCACGCAGACCAGCCCACCCGGCGTGGGGGAGGTCGTGATCGCCAAGGCCTCGGACGTGGTGGTGGAGCCGCTCACGCCCAACACCGGGGTCGTCGGCAGGGCCCAGGGGTACCCCACCGACTACACCTGGCACACCTACGTCACCAACGAGAACCCCGACGAGCTGCCGTACCGGGTCACGGTCATCGTGTCGTGGACGGTCGGCACCGTCTCGCGCCAGGTGCAGACCCAGAGCCTGTTCGCGCAGGCCAAGGGGAGCTCCACGTGCGACCCGTCGACGCATCCGTTCTCGGCGCCGTGCCAGCCGTTCTTCTACGGCACCGCCTCGGTCACGCAGGGGAGCATCGCGGTCGCCCCCACCGGCGCGGGCTTCCCGGGGACGACGTTCCAGTCGGGCTCGCTGTCGCTGACCTCCGTCGGATCGGACCTCCAGCAGGAGCAGCTCGTCCGGGTCCAGGGGTCCCTCCGGCAGACGGGCGTCTCGCTCACCGACGCAGCCGTGAGCGTCGGCGACGGCGACGGCGTCGCGAGCGCGGCCGACAACGATCCCTCGGGTCAGGCCCCCGCCTACTCGGACACCGGGCTGTTCACCGGCACCCAGTTCACCCGGACCAGCGGGGCCGGTCCCTCCATCACGTTCTCGAACACCGCCGGGGACACCGGCCAGTCGGTGAGCGCGGCGCAGGCCGCCGCCGGCAGCCCGTGCCCGCCGCCTGCGACGGGGGGGACGCCGCAGACCGACGGGCTGGGGTGCGGCGGCTCATACGTCCGGCAGGCGGGCCCCCTGGAGTCCAGCGCGACGCTGAGCACGGTCGGTGAGGTGTCGATCGTCCGGGTCCAGGGGGTCGGTGCGTCCGACATGAACACGTCCTTCGTGGACCGGATCCCGGTCACGGGGCAGGACGGCGACCTGGAGTCCACGGCCTCCCGGGTCCTCGGCGACGTGGGGATCGGCGGGTTCCCCACGGGGGCCGAGGCGCCGGCCGGATGGGGCGGCTACCTGCTCCGCCTGGAGGGCTACTCGGACACGGCGAGCGCGTTCGCGGGCACCAGCGCACCGGGCCCCTCGGCGCAGGTCCTGGGTGGCACCATCTCGTTCTGGAACGGGACCGGGTACGAAGGCGTGTCGGTCACCGCCGGGGGCACGCTCCCGACGATGAGCGCGACGTCGGTGGACGGGACCGTGGTGGTGAGCCTGATCCCGCAGGAGCCGACGGTCCAGGCCGTCGTCGCCACCAGCGGCGACGGATCGCAGGGCGACACGGAGCCCTCGCCCAACGAGTCCTCGGCCAGCGTGACGGCTCCGCTCTCGGGCCAGTACGAGTACGTGGTGGCGGTGAACGGCCTCGTCGTGCTCGACGTGACGATCGGGATCGACCTCGGCTCCGTGGTGGCGCGGTCCTCCTACGCGCCGGCGCCCGGCGTGAGCCCCTCACCCTCCCCCTCGCCATGACGACCCGTCGAACCCTCGCCGATGCCGTCCGCCGCCTCCGGGACGAGCGGGGCCTGACCCTCGTGGAGATGATGGTCGCCACCGTGATCCTGGGGCTGGTCCTGCTGGTCTTCCTGAGCACCTTCGCCTCGATCCAGCGGGCCACCAGCCGCGAGGAGGAACGGAGCCGCAACAACGACGAGGCGCGGCTCGCGGTGGAGCAGCTCGACCGGGAGATCCGTTCGGGCAACGTGCTGTACGACCCGGCCAGGGAGAACGCCGGCATCGATTCCTGCGACGGCTGCGTGCCGGGATACACGCTGCGCGTGTACACGCAGTCGAACGCGCCGACCCGAGCCGGGTTCACGTGCCGGCTGTGGCGCGTCGACGAGGAGGAGCAGCTGCAGACGCGGTCGTGGCCGCCCCTGCACCCGGAGCAGGCCACGGGCTGGCGCACGGTGGCCACCGGGATCGTGAACCTCGTGGAGGGCCAGGTGGCGTTCGAGCGCTCGGACGACCCGAGCCGGGCCGACCGCACCGTGAACGTCAGGCTGCTGGTCAACGACGATCACGCGAACCACCCCGGCGACACCGTCCAGATCGAGGTGTCGCTGACGGGGCGGAACACGCTGTTCGACTACCCGCAGGACGTCTGCGATCAGGTGCCGACGGGCTAGGAGGGGAGCGATGGTGAAGCGGCTGCGGGACGACGAGCGAGGGGTGGCGATGATCGTGGCGCTGCTCGTGTCGTTCGTGGTCCTGCTCCTGTCGATCTACGTCGTCGACCTGTCGATCCACAACAGCACGTCCAGCGCGTACGACCGGACGCGCGTGCAGTCGATCGCCTCGGCCGAGGCCGGGGTGAACGCGTTCTGGTCGATCATGGCCACCACGCCGCCCGAGGAGCTCCCCTGCAACACCCCGATCATCGGGCGCGAGGACCCGGTGGCCGGCGCACTCACCGTCAGCCCCGGGACCACGCGGTACAGCGTCCAGGCGACCTACTTCGACGCATCCGGCCAGCCGGTGGACTGCACCACCCTGTCACAGGACCAGCCGCCCGCGGCCGTGCTGGTGACCGCCACCGGGCTCACCAACGATCGGACCCCCCGCAAGCTCGAGGCCTACATGCAGCTCACCGAGGTCCGGAGCGGCGGGTTCGAGGCGGCCATCATCGCCGACAACGGCCTGACGATCGACAACAAGATGACGCTCTCGGGCCCGTACCAGGTGAACGCGGACATCTTCGTGAACCACGGCGACCTGGTCCTGAACGGGAACGTGCTGATCAGCGGCAACGTGTACGTCCACGAGGGCTCGGCGGCGGTGGGCGGGGGAGCGCAGATCAACGGGAACCTGTGGTCGTGGGACGAGGCGAGGCTCGACCACCCGGCCTGGGTCCTGCAGGACCTCCAGTCGTCGCAGTCGTTCCTGGGAGCCCTCTCGGGGTCGGGGGGGAGCGTGGCCCAGTGCGCGACGGCCGGGACGACGATCACCGACATCGTGGTGGGGGGGACCCACGTGGACGGGACCCCCTGCGTGAACGAGGACGCTCCCACCGCGGTCCACCCGCCGATGCAGCCCCTGCCCAACGTGTGCTGGCCGGGCGATCCCTTCACCGGGTGCCAGGCGGTCGACCTCACCGGCTACACCGTGGTGTCTCCGCCGACGGCAGGCTGCACCGCGGCCCGGACCTTCCTCACCACCCAGGTGTTCAACGTGCCGACGGCGGTGGAGATCAGCGGCTGTCCGAACCTGGTGTTCTCCAACAGCGACAAGATCCGCTACAACGCGGACCTGATCGTGTTCAGCCACGACGGCGGCTTCACCATGGAGAACAAGACCGACTGGTGCGGCTCCAATACCTGCACCAACGGCGGCACGGTCCGGAACCTGGAGCTGCTGGTCGGCTACGACCCGAGCCACACCTGCACGGAGGCCGAGGGCACGGGCTACAACATCTCGATGGGCCAGAACAACAACTTCTGGAACTCGCACGTGGTGCTCTACACGCAGTGCACCATCTTCGCCGCCAACAACGGCAAGCTCGAGCCGCAGGCGTCGTTCGAGGGCCAGATCCTCGGCGGCACCGTGGACGTGGACAACAACTTCGCGATGCGCTGGGTCCCGGTGATCATCCCCGGGGTCAGCCCGATCTCCGGGTTCGACCAGGACGTGGTCTACCTCCGCGAGGTCCGGTAGGGGCGGTTCCTCAAGCGGCGCCGGCCGCCGCCCGATAGGGTTCGCGGCATGTCCTGGGTCCGGGTGGTCGTCGCGCTGCCCTTCGGGCTGGTGTTCGGCAGCTTCCTCACGGTGGTGGTGACGCGGGTCCCGGCGGGGGAGTCGATCGTCCGGCCCCGCTCGCGGTGTCCGGGGTGCGGGACCCAGATCCGGAGCTCGGACAACATCCCGGTGCTGTCCTGGATCGTGCTGCGGGGTCGGTGCCGGGCCTGCGGGGCCCGGATCCCGGTGACCTACCCGCTGCTCGAGCTCGGCACGGCCGCCCTGTTCGTGGCCGCGGCCCTGCGGTTCGACGACGTCTGGGTCGCGGTGATGATGGCCCCGTTCTGCGGCCTGATGCTCGGCCTGGCCGTGATCGACTACCGCCACAAGATCCTGCCCAACCGGATCGTCTACCCGTCGCTGATCCTCTTCCCGGCCTACCTGGTGGTCGCGGCCGTCGCCGGGGCCGACGTGGACCTGGCCCGGGCCGGGATCGGGCTCCTGGCCTACGGGGGCGGGCTCCTGGTGGTCGCGATCGTCTCGCCCCGGGGCATGGGCATGGGCGACGTGAAGCTCGCCGCGCTGATCGGCGTGGTCCTGGGCTCGCTGGGGCTCCGCTCCGTGGGCGTGGCCGCGGCGGCCGGGATCCTGCTGGGCGGAGTGGTGGCCGTCGGCGCCCTGCTGGCCGGCGCCGGCCGGAAGCGCGCGATCCCGTTCGGGCCGTTCCTGGCCGCCGGAGCGGTCATCGCCGCCTTCTGGGGCCCCGAGCTGGCGTCCCTGTACCTGAACCGCCTTCCCTGACGTTCGGGTCAGGCGAACGGGTCGAGCACCTTGATCTGCTCGAACCGCCGGAAGTCGCGGTCGTGGCTCCAGAGTGTCGAGACGCCGTTCTGTCGCATCAGTGCGACCAGGTGGGCGTCCGGAACCGCGTTCCCCCTGACCACGACGCTGGACGTGGTGGCTCTGTACATCTCCCAGAAGCCGGGCTCTTCGCCCGGCGTCCGCGCGTGCGGCAGGGCGACGAGCTGGTCCACGTTCCCCACGGCGCGGTCCGCCGACAGCGGCTTGGGGAAGATCCCCGGATGCGTGGCGATCCGCAGGTACCCGAGGAGGACGGGCCAGAACAGGTACAGCAGGTCCGGGCCACGAGCCAGTCGATCGAGGAGCTCGCGGGCCTTCGCGTGGAAACCGCTCGACGAGTCCGACGCGTAGAGGAGGACGTTGACGTCGACCGTCGAGCTCATGCCTCGTCGAGAACGGCCCGAACCGCTTCCTTGTCCTCCAGATCGACCTTGGGTGGCCCCATGGGGGCCGAATGCCAGTGGAGGCTGGGAGGGCGCGCCGGTGTCGCTCCTCGGCCGAGCACGGGAGCGACGATCTCCGAGATCACGTCTCCCAGGCTCTTGCCCTCCTCCTCGGCCCGGCGCTTCAGGGCTCGGAGCACGGAGGGATCCAGATTCACCGTGGTGCGAGGCATGATGCTTGATGCTAGAGAGCCGGGCATCAAGCGTCAACACAGGGGAACGGGTGGCGGCCACCGGCACGGAGCTGGGTCTGGACGTCGCGACGACCGACGTGCGGCACGACCCGATGCTCCGTGATCTCCGCCCACCCTCCGCGACCTGAGCCTCCACCCCTGAGCGGGGAGCCGTCGCCGAGGTCCACCTCCCGGCCCGCGCCTCTGTGACGGTTGTGACTCCTGAGAAAAAGAGCTAATTACATCTATGTAATTTAGCCTACCGTGCCGAAAGTAGGGTCCAGAGGCTGTTGACGACACATGTTGCAGGTGTTACGTTCCGCGCCCCAAGGATGGGGTGGTGCAGAGGACGACGATCGTGGCGAACGTGGAACGTGTGACGGATGTGGCGAACGTGACGGATGTGAAGCTTGTGGCATGTGAGGTTTCCCCAGGATGAAGAGGGTGTGAGGCATGGGCAAGCGGCGGCCCTTCGTCGGTGATCGGCTCCTCACCGTGAGCGAGGTGGCCGCGACCATGCGCGTGTCGAACATGACGGTGTACCGGCTGATCAAGAGCGGGCAGCTCCCGGCGATCCGGGTGGGCAAGAACTTCCGGATCCGGGAGTCGGACGTGGACAAGTACCTCCAGGACCGCTCGGTCCAGGGGGGCGAGTGATGAGCAGCCGCCGTGGGGCCCGCGGGCTGGACGAGGACCGCCTCCTCACGGTGGCGGAGGTCTGCCAGGCCATGCGGGTCTCGAGCATGACGGTGTACCGGCTGATCAAGTCGGGTGAGCTCCCGGCGATCCGGCTCGGCCGGAGCTACCGGGTCCGGGAGTCGGACGTGGACCGCTACCTCGCGGAGCGGTCGGTGAAGGTGGAGGGCGCGTAGGTGGCCAAGACCCGGGTGGGCGTGGACGTCGGCTCGACCGCGGTGCGTGCGGCCGAGGTGACGGTCGGGGGCAGCCCCTCGGTGGTGCGCGCCGCCCAGGTGCCGCTGCCCGGCGGCGCCGTCGAGAACGGCGAGGTCCGCCAGCCGGACGTCGTGGCCGGCGCGCTCAGGGAGCTGTGGGGCCGCTCGGGGATCAAGGCCAAGCAGGTCCACCTCGGCGTGGGCAACCAGCGGGTCGTGGTCCGCGAGATCGCCCTGCCGTGGCTCCCCGAGAAGGAGCTGCGCGCGTCCCTCGGCTTCCAGGTCCAGGAGTTCATCCCCATGTCGGTCGAGGAGGCCGTGCTGGACTACGACCCCCTCGGCGAGATGGAGCAGGAGGGTCGGCGGATGGTCCGGATCCTCCTGGTGGCCGCGCAGAAGGTCATGGTCGGCGCGGTCGTGGCGGCGGCCCAGGCCGCCAAGCTCGAGCCGGTGGGCATCGACCTCAACCCGTTCGCGCTGGTCCGCGCGGTCGGCACGGGGGACGAGGGCCTGGACCTCGAGGGCGGGGGCGACGAGGCCGTGGTGGACGTGGGCGCCCACGTCACCAACATCTGCGTGCACGACCGCGGGATGACCCGGTTCGTCCGGATCCTGCCCTCGGGCGGGCGCGACGTCACGCTGGCCGTGGCCCGAGGGCTCGGCGTGGAGGACGACGTGGCCGAGCGGCTCAAGCGCGGCGAGGACGTCGAGAACGCGCCGAGCCGCGACGACGTCCGGCGGGTGGCGCTCTCGCGCGCGGGCAGCTTCGTGGACGAGGTCCGCTCGTCGCTCGAGTTCTACACGGCGCAGGTGCCCGGGGCCAAGATCGGCCGCGTGCTGGTGACCGGCGGCGGCTCCAAGCTCCAGGGCTTCCTCGAGCTGCTGCAGGAGCGGATCCCCGTGCACGTGGAGCGTGGGCACGTGTTCGAGCGGGTGCGCTCGCAGCTCAACCTTCCCCCCGAGGCCGTGGACGACGCCGAGCCGGTGCTGGCCACGGCGGTGGGGCTGGCCCTGCCCGGGAGGGAGTCGTGACCCAGGTCAACCTCCTCCCCCCGGAGCTCCGCCAGCGCGCCGCGGTCCGCCGCACCACCTCGCTGGTGATCCTGGGCGGCGTGGTGCTCCTGGCCATCGTGGGCTTCTTCTACGTGCTGGCCTCGATGAGCCTGTCCCGGGCCGAGGACGACCTGGCCGCGCAGGAGGCCACCAACCAGCGGCTGCAGAGCCAGATCTCCGAGCTCCAGCAGTTCGCCACGCTCCAGGCCGAGCTCCAGCAGAAGCAGCAGCTCCTGCAGACCGTGTTCCTCGACGAGATCCAGTGGTCGGGCGTGCTCACCGACGTGTCCCGGATCATCCCGAGCGATTCGTACCTGACCAGCTTCACCGGGCAGATCTCGGCCACGACCACGACGACGCCCGGCGCCACGACGACGCTGGTGGGCAACCTGTCGTTCTCCGGCCAGGCCCTCGGCACCGACACGCTGGCGTCGTGGCTGACCCGGCTGGACCAGGTCAAGGGCTGGGTGAACGCCTGGATGAGCTCGGCCACCGAGAGCGGCGCGTTCTCGAACGTCTACAGCTTCACCAGCGGCGTCGACCTGACCACCGACGCGCTCACGCAGCGGGGGAGGGGGGGCCAGCAGTGAACGACCGCAGGGCTCCCATCATCGCCGGCGTGGCCTTCGTCCTGATCGCGATCCTGGCGGTCTTCTTCCTGGTGCTGCCCAAGCGGAGCCAGGTGAGCGAGACCCAGGACCAGCTCGACCAGGCCGTGCAGCAGCAGAGCACGCTGGAGGCCACGCTCCGGAGCCTCCAGGAGGCCCAGGCCGAGGCGCCCCAGACCCGCAAGGAGCTCAAGGCGATCGAGCAGCAGATCCCGCCGCTGGCCGACCTGCCGGGGATGATCCGGCTCCTCTCGGGCGCGGCGGACCAGGCGGCGGTGGACTTCCTGACGGTCTCGCCGGGCACGCCCACCCTCGACGCGGGCGGAGCGTTCTCGGCCATCACCACCAGCGTGAGCGTGACCGGGACGTACTTCTCGCTGGAGGAGTTCCTGTACCGGCTGGAGACGCTCCCCCGCGCGGCCAAGGTGACCAACGTCTCGGTCTCGCCCGGCGGCGGCACCACCGGCGGGACGGGAACGACCACCGGGCCCCAGACGCTGTCGATGCAGCTGACCGTGAACTTCTACACGACCGACACGAGTGCCGGACCGGGCTCGGAGCCCGGGCCGAGCACGGGAACCTCAGGAGCCTGATCGATGGCACTCTCGGACCGTGACCGCCGCGCGCTGATCGTCCTCGGCGCCGTGGCCGGCGTGGCCATCATCGCCTTCATCCTGCTGAACGTGCTGGGAGGAGGTGGAGGGACCGAGGCCGGATCGCCGGCGCCCGTGATCACCACGAGCCCGGCGCCCTCGCCGTCCGTGTCGCCCACCCCGACGCCCCGCGAGACGCTGCCGCCCGTGGTCCTGGCCGGCTCGAGGGATCCCTTCTCGATCCCTCCGGCGCTGCAGACCACCGCCGCCCCGACCGCGAGCGGCAGCGTCGGCCCCACCACGACGCCCCCGCCGACGGGCGGGACCTCGACCCCGCCGCCCACCAGCCCCACCGAGACCCCGACCACGCCGGGCGGCGGCCAGAGCACGAAGGTCGGCGGGCACACCGTGGTGCTGCTGGACGTGTTCGCCGGCGGGACCAAGGCGCAGGTGGAGGTCGACGGCAAGGTCTACACGGTCTCCGAGGGTCAGACGTTCGCCGGCAGCTTCGAGCTGGTGTCGATCAGCGGGGAGTGCGCGCGCTTGCTGTTCGGCGACGAGGCCTTCACGTTGTGCACCAACCCGCAGAAGTAGCACGGGGAGACGCGCAGGCTCCGGCGAGCCGCGCACGGGGGGAGCGGTCGCCGGCACGAGAGGGCGGTCCGGGTCACCGGACCGCCCTCCGCCAACCCCTATGATGTGGGCCCATGTTGCGGCTGCTCACGGCGGGTGAATCGCATGGGCAGGCCCTCACCGGCGTGCTCGAGGGGCTGCCCGCCGGCGTCCCCGTGGCGCCCAAGGAGATCGCCGGCGAGCTGGCCCGGCGCCGCCACGGCTACGGGCGGAGCGGCCGGCAGAAGCTCGAGGCCGACGCCTTCCAGATCCTCTCGGGGGTCCGCCACGGGCGCACCCTGGGCAGCCCCATCGCGGTGACGATCCGCAACGCCGAGTGGGAGACCAAGTACCGCGAGCTGATGGGCGTCGAGGGCACGATCGACCCCGCCGACAAGCTCACGCGCCCCCGCCCGGGGCACGCCGACCTGGTGGGGGTGCAGAAGTACGGGTTCGACGACGTCCGCAACGTGCTCGAGCGGGCCAGCGCGCGGGAGACCGTGGCCCGGGTGGCCATGGGCGTGTTCTGCAAGGCGTTCCTGGCCGAGCTGGGGGTCGGCGTGCTGTCGCACGTGGTCCGGATCGGCCGCGTGGGCGTGCCGGCCGGGGCCCGGCTGCCCCGGCCCGAGGACCTGGACGCGATCGACGCCTCGCCGGTCCGCGCGCTCGACGAGCGCACGTCCGAGCGCATGGTGGCCGAGATCGACGCGGCCATGCGCGAGCGCGACACGCTGGGCGGCGTGTTCGAGGTCCTGGCGTACGGCTGCCCCCCGGGCCTGGGTTCGCACGTCCACCACGACCGCAAGCTCGACGCGCGCCTGGCCCTGGCCCTGATGTCGATCCAGTCCGTGAAGGGCGTGGAGGTGGGCGACGGGTTCGCCACGGCGGCCCGCCGGGGCTCCAGGGCCCACGACGAGATCGTCCGGAGCGCCGCGGGGACCCTCTCCCGCCGGACCGGTCGGGCCGGCGGGATCGAGGGCGGCATGAGCACCGGCGAGCCGATCCGGGTCCGGGCCGCCATGAAGCCGATCTCGACCGTGCCCAAGGCCCTGGCCACGGTGGACATCGCCACCGGGGCCCCGGAGGTCGCGATCAAGCAGCGGACCGACACCTGCGCGGTGCCGGCCGGCGGCGTGGTGGGGGAGGCCGCGGTGGCCTTCGTGCTGGCGCAGGCCGTGCTGGAGAAGTTCGGCGGGGACTCGTTGCCGGAGACGCGCCGGAACCTCGAGGCCTACGTGGCGGGGCTGCGGTGATCGTCTACCTGGTGGGGATGCCCGGCTCGGGCAAGTCCACGGTCGGGCCCGAGCTGGCCCGCCGGCTGGGCGTGCCCTACGTGGAGCTCGATGCCGAGGTCGAACGGGCCGCCGGGCGCACGGTCCCCGAGATCTTCGCGGAGGAGGGCGAGACCCGGTTCCGCGAGCTCGAGGCGGCCGCCCTGGTCGAGGCCTCCACCCGGGACCCCTCGGTGGTCTCGTGCGGCGGCGGGGTCGTGCTCGAGCCGGCCAACCGGGTCACGCTGCGGGCCACCGGCGAGGTGGTGTTCCTCTCCGTCCCGCTCGAGACGCTGCGGCAGCGGGTCCGGCCGGCCGAGGACCGGCCGCTGATCCATGCCGAGGGGGACCTGGAGCGGCTGCACCGGGAGCGCGAGCCGCTGTACCGGGAGTTCGCGGTGCACGTGGTCGACGCCTCGGGTCCGCCCGAGGACGTGGCGGCGGCCATCCAGAAGGAGCTCACCCGGTGGTCCGGGTGAGCGTGGCGGTCCCGGGGCGGCCGTACGAGGCCGTGATCGGGGCCGGGCTCCTGCGCGAGGCGGGGGCCCACCTGCCCCGGCTGCCCGCGGCCGAGAAGGCCTTCGTGGTGGCCGACCACATGGTGGCCGAGCGCTACCTGGAGCCGCTGACCGAGGGCCTGGCCGCGGGGGGCCTGGCCGCCGTGCACCTGGGGGTGCCCGAGGGGGAGGAGGCCAAGTCGCTGTCGACGTGGACGGCGCTCCACCGGCAGCTGGCCACGCAGGAGGCCCACCGCGACGACGTGGTGGTGGCGCTGGGGGGCGGGGCGGTGGGCGACCTGGCCGGGTTCGTGGCCGCCACGTACATGCGGGGCGTGCCGCTCGTGCAGGTGCCGACCACGCTCACCGCGCAGGTCGACGCCTCGATCGGGGGCAAGACCGCGGTCAACCTGCCCGAGGGCAAGAACCTGGTCGGGGCGTTCTACCAGCCGGCGGCGGTCCTGGCCGACGTGGGGACCCTGGCCACGCTGCCGGAGCGGGACCTCCGCTCGGGCCTGGCCGAGGTGGCCAAGGTGGCCCTCACGCTCGACGCCGAGCTGCTGGAGACGCTCGAGCAGCGCCCCGAGGCGGTCCTGGCGCGTGAGCCGGCCGCGCTGGAGGACGTGGTGGCCCGGTGCGTCCGGGCCAAGGCCCGGGTGGTGGCGGCCGACGAGCGCGACGCCGCCGAGCGCCTGATCTTGAACTACGGGCACACGCTCGGCCACGCGCTCGAGCGCCTGGAGGCGTTCGCCGGGCGCTCGCACGGCGAGGCGGTGGCCGCGGGGATGCTGTTCGCGGCGCGCCTGGCCGAGGCCCAGCGCTGGGCCGAGCCGGGGCTCGCGGCCCGGACCGCCCGGCTGCTCAAGCCGCTCGGCCTGGAGCCGGACGGGCAGCTGCCCCCGGCCGACCAGGTCCTCGGCGCGATGCGGATGGACAAGAAGTACCGGGGCGGGATCCGGTTCGTCCTGCTCGAGGACGTGGGTCGTCCCCGGGTGGTGGAGGGCGTGCCGGAGGAGGCCGTCCGGGCGGTCCTGGTCGAGATGGGAGCGGCGTGATGAAGGTCCTGTTCCTGTTCGGTCCGAGCCTCGGCGCGCTGGGCAGGCGCGACCCGGGGCTCTACGGCTCGCAGACGCTCGAGCAGGTCGTGGCCGGGATCGCCGAGCGGGCCGGGGCGCTCGGCCACGAGATGACCTGGTACCAGTCCGACCACGAGGGCGATCTGATCGGCCGGCTGCTCGGGGCCGGTGACGAGGGCGTCGAGGCGGTGATCCTCAACCCCGGGGCGCTCGGGCACTACTCGTACGCGCTCCGCGACGCCGTGGAGGCCTGCGCCGCGCCGGTGATCGAGGTGCACCAGAGCAACGTCCACGCGCGCGAGGCGTTCCGGCACACGTCGGTGATCTCGCCGGTGGCCCGGGGCACGATCGTCGGCTTCGGGGCCGGCGGCTACCATCTGGCGCTGGAGGCGCTGTCGTGGATCACGCCCTGAGACGCGCCCGGCTGGCCGAGCGGCTCGACGGGGCCGGGGTCGAGGCCCTGCTGGTCAGCCGGCTCCCGAACGTGCGGTACCTGACCGGGTTCACCGGCTCCAACGGCCAGGTGATCGTCCGCGCCGACGGCTCGGCGCTGTTCCTCACCGACGGCCGGTACGACGAGCAGTCCCGCCGCGAGGTCCCCGACCTCGAGCGCCGGATCTACCTCGAGGGCATGGTCGCCGCCGTGCGCGAGGCGGCCACGCAGCTCGGGCTGGGGCGGCTGGGGTTCGAGGGCGACGGGCTCACCTACCGCACGTACACCGACATCGCCGGCGACCTGCCGGTGGAGCTGGTGGCCGTGAACGGCGTGGTGGAGCGGCTCCGGTGGGTCAAGGACCCCGAGGAGCTGGTCGTGGTGGGCCGGGCCCAGGAGGTCACCGACGTCGCGTTCGAGGCCGTCCTGCCCAGGCTCCGCGAGGGCGTGACCGAGCGCGAGCTGGCCTTCGAGGTCGAGGTCGAGCTCCGAGCGGCGGGGGCCGAGGACCTGGCCTTCGACACGATCGTCGGGTTCGGGGAGGACGCCGCCGAGCCCCACCATCACCCGGGCGAGCGGCCGCTCCGCCCCGGGGACGTGGTGAAGCTGGACTTCGGCGGCCGGGTCGACGGCTACCACTGCGACATGACGCGGACGGTGGCGTTCGGCGAGCCGCCCGGGGAGCTCCGGGCGATCCACGAGCTCGTGGCCCGGGCCCAGCGGGCCGGGATCGAGGCCGTCCGGGCCGGCGCCCCGGCCGCCGAGGTCGATCGCGCCGCGCGCCGGGTAGTGGAGGAGGCCGGCTACGGCGAGCGGTTCTCCCACGGCCTCGGCCACGGCGTGGGGCTGGAGATCCACGAGGGGCCCCGGCTCCACTGGACCTCGCCGGACGTGCTGGCGGCCGGGGCGGTGGTCACGGTCGAACCGGGCGTGTACGTTCCCGGGCTCGGCGGCGTCCGGATCGAGGACATGGTCGAGGTGACCGAGGACGGCTGCCGGGTGTTCCCGCGTTCGAGCAAGGAGCTGATCGTCACGTGAGCGTCTCCACCAACGACCTGAAGAACGGGATGACCCTGAACCTGGACGGCACGCTGTTCCAGGTGATCGAGTTCCAGCACGTGAAGCCGGGCAAGGGCGGCGCCTTCGTGCGGACCAAGCTCCGCAACGTGATGACCGGCCAGGTGCTCGAGCGCACGTTCAACGCCGGCGTGAAGGTGGGGCTGGCCATCGTCGAGCGCAAGGAGATGCAGTACCTGTACCGCGACGGCGACCACTTCATGTTCATGGATGCGGCGTCCTACGAGCAGCTGCCGGTCCCGGCCGACGTGGTGGGCGAGGCCGCCCACTACCTGGCCGAGGGCTCCTCGGCCCAGGTGTCGGTGCACGAGGGCGTGCCGATCGGCGTGGAGCTCCCGGCCTCGGTGAGCCTGACGATCACCGAGACCCAACCCGCGGTGAAGGGCGACACCCGGACCAGCGCGATGAAGCCGGCCACGCTCGAGACCGGCCACGAGGTCCAGGTCCCGCTGTTCGTCGAGACCGGCGAGCGGGTCAAGGTGGACACGCGCTCTGGGCAGTACATCGAGCGGGTCAAGTAGGGAGGCGCGGCCGTGGCGTCGCGGCACGAGGCGCGCCGCCGGGCCCTCGACATCCTGTACCAGGCCGACGTCACGGGGGCCGACCCGCTCGAGGTGCTCGCGGAGTGGCAGGGGGCCGGCCGCTCGGTCGGCCGGTTCGCCCGTCAGCTGGTCGAGGGCGTGACCGCCCACCGGGCCGGGCTGGACGAGGTGATCGGGTCGCACGCCGAGGGCTGGACCGTGCCGCGGATGCCGGCGCTCGACCGGACCATCCTGCGGCTGGCGGTCTTCGAGCTCCTCCACGTCCCGGGCACGCCGGTGGCGGTGGCGATCGACGAGGCGGTGGAGGCCGCCAAACAGCTCTCGACCGAGGACTCGGGGCGGTTCGTGAACGGGGTCCTGGGCCGCGTGGCCCGGGAGGCCCGCGAGCCCTGAGCCGTCCGGGCCGCGGGCCGCGCCCGGCTACCGGTCGGGGTCGGCCG
>JBHGAT010000040.1:0-10399 GCA_041946645.1 Candidatus Velamenicoccus archaeovorus
CCGCCGCCGGGCGCTTCGTCCACCCGGATCCGGCCGCCGTGCGCCTCCACCAGGGTCCGGGTGATGTACAGGCCGAGCCCGGCGCCGGGCTTCTGGGGCCGGTCCACCAGCCGCCGGAACCGCTCGAACACCTCCTCGCGACGCTCGCGCGGGATGCCGGGGCCCTGGTCGCGCACGCGGAACGTGACCTCCCCCGCCCCCTCCGTCACCGTGAGGAAGATCGCTCCCTCCGGCGGTGAGTACTTGCGCGCGTTGTCGAGCAGGTTGGTGAGGACCCGGATCAGGCGGTCGGCATCGGCGTCCACCCGGTCCACGCCCTCCCGCTCGACCACCAGGCGCTCGGTCGTCCGGGAGGCCTGGGCGGCCTCGGCGATCAGCCCCTCGAGCTCCACGGGCCGGACGTCGAGCGTGACGATCCCCTCCTCGATCCGGGACACCGTCAGCAGGTCCTCGACCAGCCGCGAGAGGCGGGTCGCCTGCACGGCCGCCCCGTCGAGCAGCTCCTCGCGGATCTCGGGATCGAGCGACCCCTCGTGCGAGCGGAGGGTGGTGAGCACGCCGAGGATCGCGGCCAGGGGCGTCCGGAACTCGTGCGAGGCCACGGCCACGAACTCGGTCTTCGCCAGGTCGACCTCGCGCAGCCGTGCCGTCAGTGCCTGCTCCTCCGTGAGCGCCCGGGTCCGCTCCTCGATCAGGGCGGCGAGCACCGCCTGGCGCTCCTGGTGCAGGCGTCGCTGCTCGACCAGGCCGCCGACGGCGAACCCCATGATCACCATGACCGCTGGGCGGGCCAGCAGCGGGGCCGAGGGGATCCCGCCCTCGACCGTGATCAACAGCACGTACAAGACGGAGAGCCCGAGAGCAGCGCCTACGGTCTCGGCCCAGTCGAACCGGAGCGCGACGGCGATCACGGCGATCACGTACAAGGTCCAGAACTCGCTGTCCCGCCCGCCGGTGGCGTGCGTCCACACCGTGATCAGCAGGGCGTCGATGATCAGGGTCGCCGCACGGTACGTCGTCGGGGGGAGGCTCTCGTACGGACGGCCCAGCAGGGCCCAGAGCGCGTAGAGGCCGGCCGCCAGCAGGACCCCCACGGCCGGCCGGCCGAGGTCCCGCTCGATGCCCACCGAGCTCAGGTAGACGGCCCCGACGACGGCGATCACCGCCAGCCGGATCAGCGCGACCGTGCGCTCCGTCCGCCGGTCGTCGGCGGAGAGCCCGCTCGCGCTCCCGCCATCGAACCTTCCGGGCCGACCCATCTCCCCTCTCCGCGCGTCGAACGGTCGGGGACGAGCGCGTCCCCCGGGACGCGAGGTCCCGGATGAGGTATCGGCCCAGGTCAGCGGCCGGTTGAGGAGCCGGCGTCAGCCCTCGAGCGGCCGGAACCGGGCTTGGAAGAACCGGAGGTACGTGGGCTCGAACACCATCTCGAGGCCCCGGGTGCGACCCCGCCGGGCGTGGACGTCCGCGACCCCCTTCGCGACGGCGGCCAGGTGCCTCGACGTGTACACGCGCCGCGGGATCGTGATCCGGACCAGCTCGAGGGCGGGATGGCGGTGCTGCCCGGTCTCGGGGTCCCGCCCCGCCGAGACGATCCCCCGCTCCATCGTCCGGGTCCCCGTCTCGAGGTAGATCTCGGCTGCCAGGCGCTGGGCCGGGAACTCCTCCTGCGGGATGTGCGGGTAGAACCGTCGCGCGTCCACGAACACGGCGTGCCCGCCGATGGGCTGGACGATGGGGACCCCGTAGCCCTGGAGCGCCTCACCGAGCTCCCGGACCTGGAGGATCCGGGCCCGGATGTGGTCGTCGTCGACCGACTCCTCGATGCCCACCGCGATGGCCTCCAGGTCACGCCCGGCCAGGCCGCCGTACGTGTGGAGCCCTTCGTACACCACGCACAGGTTGCGGGCCCGCGCCGCCAGCTCGGGATCGCGGAGCCCGATCCACCCGCCGATGTTCACCAGGGAGTCCTTCTTGGCCGACATCGTGCAGAGATCGGTCAGGTCGCAGACCTCGCGCAGGATCTGGGCCACCGAGCGGTCGGCGTACCCGGGCTCGCGCTCCTTGATGAAGGACGCGTTCTCCACGGCCCGGGTCGCGTCGAACACGATCGGGTTCCCGTGCCGGTCGGCCACCTCGCGCACCGCGCGCAGGTTGGCCACCGAGATCGGCTGACCGCCGGCCATGTTGACGGTGCCGGCGATCGACAGGTACGGCACGCGATCGGCCTGCTCGATCACCTTCTCGAGCTTCTCCAGGTCGACGTCGCCCTTGAACGGATGGCGGCTCTGCGGGTCGTGCGCCTCGGGCACGATCACGTCCACGAACTCGCCCCCGGCGAGCTCCTGATGCAGACGCGTGGTGGTGAAGTACATGTTCCCCGGGATCGTGTCCCCCGGGCGGATCAGCAGCTCGCTCACGATGTGCTCGGCACCACGGCCCTGGTGCGTGGGCACCATGAAGGGGTAACCGTAGATGCGGCGGACCGCCTCCTCCAGCCGGTAGAAGTTGCGGCTGCCCGCGTAGGCCTCGTCGCCGATCATCAACGCGGCCCACTGCCGGTCGCTCATCGCGTTGGTGCCCGAATCCGTGAGCAGGTCGATCGTCACCTGGTCGGAACGGAGCAGGAACGTGTTCCATCCCGCCTCGTCGAGCGCGGCCAGGCGCTCCTCGCGCGTGGTGATGGGGATCCGCTCGACCGCCTTGATCTTGTAGGGCTCGAACCAGCGCCGGTCGTCCACCGTGGGCACCTCCTCGCGCCGGCGCGCGATCGCCGGCCCGCTGCGCACAGCGTCGTCGCCCGGGCGCGGAGGCGTGGGAGGCGAAGGACCCGACCGGCCAGGGTCGAGCGGACCGGGCCGGATCAGCCGCCCGTCACGACGTTCACGAGCCGGGGAGCGCGCACGATCACCTGGCGGATCTCCCGGCCCTCCAGGAACCGGCGGGCGTTCTGCGAGGCCAGGGCGAGCTCGCGGCATGCATCCTCGGAGGCCTCGGCCTCGACCTCGATCCGGTCCCGCACCTTGCCGTCCACCTGCACGACCAGGGTGACCCGGCGCTCGCGAGCCAGCTCCGGGTCGAACGCCGGCCAGGACGCGGTGTGCACGCTGGTCCGGTGGCCGAGCGCCTCGCGCCACAGCTCCTCGGCCAGGAACGGCGCGAGCGGCGCGAGCATCAACGCGAACGCCTCCGCCGCCTCGCGAGCGCCGGCGCCCGCGTCGAGCGCCGACCGCATCTCGTTGGACAGCACCATGAGCTTGGAGATGGCCACGTTGAACCGGAACCGCTCGAGGTCCTCGGTCACCCCGCGGATCGTGCGGTGCACGAGCCGGGTGAGCCCCTCGGGCTGGGGCGCGTCCCGCTCCGCCGCGTCGAACACGACGCCGTGGGCCCGACCCAGCCACGAGCTCATCGGCGGCCGCTTGTCGGGATCGCCGGCGATCAGCTTCCAGTCGATGTCGTCCTCGAACGGCCCCGCGAACAGCATCGTCAGCCGCATCGTGTCGGCGCCCCACCGCTCGACCAGCGGCATCGGCTCCACGATGTTGCCCTTGGACTTGCTCATCGCCGCGCCGCCGTAGATCACCTGGCCCTGGTTCATCAGTCGCAGGAACGGCTCGGTGAACCCGACCATCCCCATGTCGTACAGGACCTTGGTGAAGAAGCGCGAGTACATCAGGTGGAGGATCGCGTGCTCGATCCCGCCCACGTACTGCGCGACCGGCATCCACCGGGCCACGGCCTCGGGGTCGAACGCGCGCTCCCCGTCGTCGGGCGAGCAGTAGCGGAAGAAGTACCAGGACGAGTCCACGAACGTGTCCATCGTGTCGGTGTCGCGGACGGCCTCCTTGCCGCACCGAGGGCAGGTGGTGTGCTTCCACGTGGGATGGCGCGCCAAGGGCGACTCGCCGCCGGGCCGGAAGTCGGCGTCGTCCGGCAGCAGGACAGGCAGCTGGTCGTCGGGCACCGGGACCTCGCCGTGCTCGGGGCAGTGGACGATCGGGATCGGCGCACCCCAGAGCCGCTGCCGGCTGATCAACCAGTCGCGCAGGCGGAAGCTCACGGCGGCGCTGCCCTTGCCCTGCTCCTCCAGCCAGGCGATCACCTGCCCGATCGATCCCGGCGAGCGCACGCCATCGAACGGGCCCGAGCTCACCATCACGCCTTCATGGTCGTACGCCTGGGTCATGGTCTCGGCATCGCGCGTCTCGCCCTCGGGCTGGACCACCACGCGGATCGGCAGGTCGTGGGCGCGGGCGAACTCGAAATCGCGCTGATCGTGCGCCGGCACCCCCATCACCGCGCCGGTCCCGTACTCCATCAGCACGTAGGGGGCCACGAAGCACGGCACCTTCTCGCCGTTCACGGGGTTCACGGCGTGGACGCCGAGCGCCACCCCCTCCCGGCTCTCCGCCTGCTCGCGGTTGGTCAGCGGCGTGGCCTGCAGTCCGTCCAACAGGGCGGCCGTTTCCGGACCGCTGCCGCCCGCGTCGGCCAGCTTGCGGACCAGGGGGTGCTCGGGCGCGAACACGAAGAAGGTGACGCCCCACAGGGTATCCGGGCGCGTCGTGAACACGTCGACCCGGTCGCCGGTCTCGGCGATCTCGAACGTGACCTGCGCGCCCTCCGATCGGCCGATCCAGTTGCGCTGCATCGTGACGACGCGGTCCGGCCAGTCGACCAGCTCGTCCATGTCGTCCAGCAGGCGCTGGGCATAGTCGGTGATCTTGAAGAACCACTGCGTGAGGTCCTTGCGGACCACCGGGGCCCCGCAGCGCTCGCAGCAGCCGTTGATCACCTGCTCGTTGGCCAGCACGGTCTGGTCGTTGGGGCACCAGTTGGCCGGCGCGTTGCGGCGGTAGGCCAGACCGCGCTCGAAGAAGCGGACGAACAGCCACTGCGTCCACCGGTAGTACTCCGGGTCGCTGGTGTGGAGCCGGCGGGTCCAGTCGAACGACATCCCCATGCGCCGGAACGACCGCGCCTGCTGCTCGATGTTGACGTAGGTCCATTCCTTGGGCTGGATCCCGCGCTTGATCGCCGCGTTCTCCGCGGGCAGCCCGAACGAGTCCCAGCCGATCGGGTGCAGGACGTTGTTCCCACGCATCGCCGCGAACCGGGCCACGGTGTCCCCGCCGCTGAACGCCTCGGCGTGCCCCATGTGGAGGTCGCCCGAGGGGTAGGGGAACATGTCGAGCGCGTAGAACCGCGGGCGTGGGTCGTCGGGGTCCTCGGATGCTCGGTACAGACCCTCGCGCTCCCAGACCTCGACCCACCTCGGCTCGATCTCGGCCGCCTCGTACCTGCGCATGGTCACCAGATGCTACCGGAGGATGCCGTCCATCCCCGGGGCGACGGGTCGATGGACCCACCGGGACCCCGCGACGGGATGGGACGCTGGCCGCGAGGTGATCCCGTGCCCGACGAACCGCTTCCCCCCGCCCCGCCCGACGGATCCGCCAGGTCCGAGACCCGCGCCCCTCGCCCCCGCGCCTCGTTCCCGAGGGCCGTGTCGGCGCTGGTGCTCGCGCTCGCCGTGCTGGTGCTGGTGCAGGTGGCGATCCGCGAGAGCCGGGACGACCCGCCCGCCCGAGCGACCGGCTCTCCCACCGCGGCGGTCGTCAGCCAGAGCGGGCTCCTCGGTCCCGGCGATCCCTTCCCGAGCTTCACCGCGCCGGCGATGGGCGGAGGGCGGATCTCCTGGACCCAGTTCGTGGGCACCCCGACCCTCGTGGCGGTGTGGGCGCCGTGGTGCCCCCACTGCCAGGCCGAGCTCCCCGTGCTCGCGAGCGTGATCGAGGGGTTCCCGTCGGTGCGCCTGCTCACCGTGGCCACAGCCGTGGATCCACATCTCGGCCCGACCCCGAGGCGGTACATGCGCGCTGCGGGCCTGGACTTCCCGGTGGCGCTCGACGACCCCGCCGGGACCCTGGCGCGGGCGTTGCGCGTGCAGGCCTTCCCCACGCTCTACTTCGTGGACGCGGGCGGGACGATCCGCGTGGTGCACCAGGGGGAGATGCCTGCGGAGGACGTCCGCTCGATGCTCCGCTCGCTCTGAGCCGCTCAGGCCTTCCTGGTCCGACGCTTCGGCTCGGGCGGCACCGGGGCCTCGGCCGCCGACCCCTTGCCGGTGCTCGTCTTGGGAGCGCCTCGGGCTCGACCCGACGTCCTCGTGCCACGCTCTCGGCCCGCAGGGGTGGCCGAGGACGCCTTCCGGCTACGGGAAGAGGGTCGGGACGCGGCGCGGGCGTCCGATGCGCCCTCGCGGGCGCTCCCTCTCGCAGGGAGCCGGCGCCGTGGAGCCGGTGGGGCGGCGACCTCGGCGACGAGGGCCTCCTTCCAGTAGCTGTCCCAGAACAGGGACCCGATCAGACCGAATCGACCGACCGGCGCACGGCCCGGAGCCCGCTCCCGGGTGCTCCTGACGACGTCCGCGAGCACGTCGCCCCGCAACACGAGGGTGTCCTCGAGCAGCTCCCAGACGTCGGTCCAGATCTCCACGTGGTCCTGGGCCTCCCCCCGGAGCCCGAGCCACTCGGTCCGGGCCCAGGGGGTCATGTCCGGATCCAGGCTCGGGACCAGCTCGGGGACCAGCGGATGCAGGGTCTTGCAGACGCGCGGCACGCCGAGCTCCTGGACCCAGTCCTGCTCGACCAGCCGGCGGAACCACATCCGTCGAGCCGGCGTCCCGGGGGCGTCGCGACGGGGTGCGCCCTCGAGCAGACGCTCGGCCTGCGCCGCGGGACCGGCCATGAATCGACGCACGGAGCCCACGTCCCATCCGGCCCCCAGGTGGTTGGCCCGCCACAGGTGCACGGGGGTCAGCGACCGACCGCCCGGCCACCAGTCGCTCCGGAAGTAGTCGGCGTGCGGAGAACTGGTGAGGTACGCGACGTAGACGTCCTCGGGATCGGCCGCCTTGCGCACGCCGATGCGGACGGTCGAGTGGATCACCCGCGGTCGCTCGACGGCGGGGGCGCTGCCCTTCGCGTACGGCGTCGACCCCTCCTTGGACTGGGCCTTGGGCGCGCGGGCGGGCGGCGTTGGACCCGTGATGTGGAGGAGACGGTCGTCCAGGTCGGGCGCCTCGTCGAGCTCGACGGGCGCGGGCCCGAGCTCGAGCTCCTGCTCCTCGACCGGAACGGGACCGGGCGAGGGCGCGCCGTCACCGTCGGTCGAGGGTTCCTGCCGGGACCCGCCGATCGACCCCATCGGCCCGTTCCCGGCGGTCGGTCGCCAGGGGGCGGTGTCCTCGTCGCTCTCGGCCATGCGTGCCAGGACGCGGTACCAGTTGCTCTCGTACGCCTCCTCGCCCACCGGGGGCGACCCGCGGCGCTTCCCGGTGCGACCCGGCGCACCGTCGTGACCCTCTCGCCTCTTGATCAGCACGAACCCCCTCCCTGCGCGGGCAGGCGGGCAGCCCGCGGGAACCTCCCGGACGGTCCCCCTATCGCATCGGCGCGGCGGGCACACGGCTGAACCCCCACGGACCGGGCGCCTTCCGGATGCGGCGTCAACTCGCGCTCGACGACGCCTTCGACAGCGGATGGAGGTACCGAGCCATGACAGATGAGCCTCTGGACCTGCGCTCACTCGATCCGGGAGAGGCACCCGACCTGGCCGGCACGTCGTCCACCGCTTCCGCCTTCACGTCGTGCTCTTCACGGTCCTGTGAATGGTCCTGGCGTCGACCGCGGTTGGCACAGTGATCGCGTGGGTGCTGTGGGATCGTCCCCGAACGCGCGCGGTCGGATGGACGTCGGCGAAGACCGCCGTCCTGAACGACCCGGTCGGGATCTGCAGACCCCCACCTGGGAGTTCGACGACCTCCGGGTGGGGTTGTTGGATGCCGTGCGGATCGAGGGTGGGAGGCTGGGCACTGCCCTTCGCGCTCCACGCCCGGTCGCCGAGCAGCGAGACGGAGGCGGCTGGAGCTCATCCGTCAAGAGGACGGGCATCGTGGCGGGTGCTGGAAGCAGCGCTGCCCGGACGCCCTCAGGCAACACCGAGCAGAACGCGCGCTACGAGATCAGCACCTTCGGCGGAGTCCCCCGTCGATGGACGAGCCAGGTCGTCAGCGATCGGGACGATCATCTCGATGCCCGTTGGACCGGCAACGAACATGCCGGTCTGAGCTCGTACGAACCTTGGTGGTCTTGATTGAACGGTGCGCGAACCAGCCAGCGCGATTCCTGAGCGCTAGTCGAATCGGTCTACGGGCAATCCCGAAGGATCGCTGACTCCGGCGATCTACATGCGAGCCTGCCACCCAGGCGAGGCCGCGTGCTTGGCCGGACGGCCGGTCCAGCTGCGAGAGCAGGACCCGATGAGTTCCGAGGAGCGGGAGGCCGTCACCTCGCTCCGCGAGGACTGGTTCGCCCGGCAGAAGGAGTTCCTGGCCTCCCTCCACGCTCGGTACCCGTACCTGCCGTGGGTGCTCCGAGCGATCCGGACACTCGACGCCGACACGCTGCTCCACCAAGAGACCTGGCGCAACCGCCACGACCGGACCAAGAACGACCTCGTCGAGCTGAAGCGGCTGCATGGGCGGAGCCTCGACTACGCGGGGTGGCGTTCGCTGGAGGTGTCCAACCGCCAGTGGGGAGCGGGCCCGATCGCCAGGCACGCCTCAAGGAGCACGCGCCGGCCTCGCCCGGGCGTTGGACGAGGAGCGCCTGCGAGCGTGCCCGCAGTGCGAGCAGCTCGTGGTCCCCTCGCGCAAGGACCTCCGGTACCAGGTGGGGTACTGCTCATTCTGCGGAGGCAGGGACCAGCTGCTCACGATCTCCAAGGCCGAGGAGGCCGGGCTCGTGGAGCCCGACGGCGAGGGGTTCTGGCGGGTACGTCATGGCCCGGTGCCAGGATGGCCACCAGCCAGCCGCTGCCACCGCTGGATGAGGACGTCGAGATCGACCTGGAGGAGCCAGCATGAGGATCGCCACCTACATCCGGATCTCCACCGACGAGGACCGCCAACCGTTCTCCCTCGGGGCACAGGCCGAGCGCCTGGAGGCCTATGCGAGCTCCCAGGACTCATGGCGGATCGTGCGCCGGTTCACCGATCAGGCCTCAGGGGCGACGCTCGAGCGGCCCGGGCTGCGGCAGGCGCTTTCGGAGGCAGCGGCCGGCGTGTACGAGCTCCTGCTCGTCTACCGGGTGGACCGGCTGTCCCGAAGCGTCCGCCAGCTCGCCCAGACCGCGGAGGAGCTGGAGCGATCTGGCGTGGCGCTGCGATCGGCGACGGAGCCATTCGACACGTCCTCTCCGGCCGGCAAGATGATGCTGCAGATGCTCGGGGTGTTCGCCGAGTTCGAGCGGGCCACGATCGTGGAGCGGATCACTGCCGGGATGGAGCGGGCCGCCTCGCAGGGACGATGGGTGGTGGGCAAGGTCCCGTACGGCTACCTCCGGGTCAAGGAAACGAACCACCCCCACGAGCCCCAGGCCGACGTGGTCCGGCGCATCTTCGCCATGTACGTGAAGGGGCGGATGGGCGCTGAGTCGATCGCCAAGGTGCTGAACGTCGAGGGGCATCGGACCAAGAACGGGCAGGTGTTCGCCCGGCCGATCGTGCTGTCGATCCTTTCCAACCCGATCTACGCCGGCCGGATCGAGTTCCGAGGCCTCACCCATCCCGGTCTGCACGAGCCAATCGTGGACACCTCGACGTTCGCGGCCGCAGGTCGGATCCTCGCCGAGCGGGGCGAGTCGCAGGCCCTTCGGCGAGCGCATCCCACCGAGTACCTGCTCTCGGGCGTGATCCGGTGCGGGCGGTGCCGGCGCGCGTACGTCGGGACCTCGGCGCACGGCCGCAAGGGGCTCTACCAGTACTACGTCTGCTCCACGCGGTACCGGTACGGAACGGAGCACTGCCACGGCGAGAGGCTCCCAAAGGACGCTCTCGAGGAAGCGGTCATCGACCAAATGCAGGAGATCTACGGGAACAGCTCGCTGATCGAGCGGGCCCTCGCCGATGCGAATGTGGAGGAAGGCGAGCTCGCGGAGGATACGGGTCGCCGGCTGACCGGAATCAGGCAGCAGGTCGCGGGCGCGAAGCGCTCGCTGGATCGCTACTTCGCAGCGTTCGAGGAGGGATCGCTCTCCCCAGCCGACTGCCAGGAGCGGATCGCGAAGCTGAAGGCCCGGATCGACGCCCTGATGGCGGAGGAGGCCTCGCTCAATCAGCAGACAGTCGAAGGTGCCTCAGACGCTCCGAGCGCCCTCGACGTCGCGGAGTGGGCGAAAGACCTCGGGACGCTCCTCCGAGCCGGGACGGTTCAGCAGCGCAAGGCGCTGTTCCGGTTGCTCGTGAAGGAGCTTCGCGTGATGAGCAGGGAGGAGATCCTCCCCACCTACAAGGTCCCGGCGCTGGTTCGCGTACCGGAAGGTCAAGTGGACC
>JBHGAT010000400.1:0-2005 GCA_041946645.1 Candidatus Velamenicoccus archaeovorus
TGAAGGAGGACGTGGCGTGGGCCAAGACGCAGATCGCAAGGTGACCGAGATCCGCGAGGCCCGGGAGCAGCTGGACCGGGACCTCCGGGAGCTCGAAGAGCGGCTGCCCGCACCCGCCAGGCTGGCCAAGCGAGCCGTCGCCGTGGTGGTGGGCAGCGGCGTGATCGGCGGGATCGCCATGCGCGCGCTCCGCAAGCGCAAGCAGCGCGCGCCGGCGGCCGAGGTCGTGATCCGGGTAGTCGACGACCGCGACCGTCGCGACCGCTCGCGCGCCTAGCCCTCGGTCCCGGCCGCGAGCAGCGGCCCCCCTCGACGCGTGAGCGCTCCATCCCTTGACATCCGGACCCGAACGTCGTTCGCTCGTATCGTGCCGCGATAGGTCTCCGTTCCCGAAAAGGGGGTGCCATGGAGGACGACATCACGCCGCTCCGGGGCGAAGGGCGCACGGTGGGTCCCATCTCGGGGTTGTGGGGAGAGCTGCTGTCCGAGTTCATCGGGACCTTCGTCCTGATCGCGTTCGGTGACGGCGTCGTCGCGATGGCCGTCGCGGCCCTCCCCGGCTCGGGTAGGACGGCCGGCCCCACCACGTTCTTCCAGGGCGCGGGCGACTGGCTGCTGATCGCCTGGGGATGGGCCCTCGCCGTGGCGTTCGCGGTCTGGGTCGCCGGCGGCGTGAGCGGCGCCCACATCAACCCGGCCGTCACGCTGGCGTTCGCGGTCCGCCGGAGGTTCTCGTGGGGGAAGGTGATCCCGTACTGGATCGCCCAGATCGTCGGCGCGTTCGTAGGCGCCGCGCTGGTGTTCCTCGTGTACCACAACGCGATCGACGCGTTCAACAGCGCCGCCGATGTGACCAAGGGCTCCGGACAGGCCCTGGCCACCTTCTCGATCTTCGCGACCTTCCCGGCCGGCTACTTCAACGGCAGCTCGGTGGGGCCGCTGATCGATCAGATCGTCGGCACCGCGTTCCTGGTGATGTTCGTGGTCGCGATCATCGATGCCCGCAACCAGCCGGTGCAGAGCAACCTCGCGCCGCTGGTGGTCGGCCTGGTGGTGGCCGCCGTCGGGATGTCGTACGGCGCGAACGCCGGGTACGCGATCAACCCCGCCCGCGACTTCGGGCCCCGGCTGTTCGCCTGGATCGCCGGCTGGGGCAGCGTGGCCCTGCCGGGGACGCTCCACATCGAAGGACTGGACTTCAGCACGTACTTCTGGGTGCCCATCGTGGGGCCGCTCATCGGCGGGCCGATCGGCGTGATCGTCTACGACTGGTTCGTCGGCGACGTGCTGCACGCGCGGCTGAAGCCGCCGCCGCCGGGCCGTCTGCCCGAGACGGAGACGGCAGCCACCCGGAGCTGACGTTCCGCCACGACGCCGGGCCGGCCGCGGATCCGGGCCGGCCCGGGGTCGGCTACCCTGGCGAGGTGCTCGACCCGGTCGGATCGCTGCTGGCCCGCCGCGGCGTCGTCGTGCTCGACGGCGGCATGGCAACGGAGCTGGAGCGGCGCGGCGCCGATCTGCACGATCCGCTGTGGTCGGCGCGCGTCCTGCTCGACCGACCCGAGCTCGTGCGCGAGGTCCATCGCTCGTACTTCGAGGCGGGCGCGGACGTCGCGATCTCGGCCAGCTATCAGGCCAGCTTCGAGGGGCTCGAGCGCCGCGGCCTGGACCCGGACGCGGCCGCGGCGGTGCTCCGTCGGAGCGTCGAACTCGCGGCGCAGGCTCGCGACGAGGTCGAGCGCCGCCCCGATGGCGAGCGGCGGCTGATCGCGGCCTCGATCGGTCCGTACGGCGCGGTCCTGGCGAACGGTGCCGAGTACACGGGCGACTACGGCAAGGACGTGGACGAGCTCGAGCGGTGGCACCGGCCTCGGATGGAGGTCCTGGCGGCCTCGGGCGCGGACCTGCTGGCGATCGAGACGATCCCCTCGGTGGTCGAGGCGGAGGCGCTGGCGCGGGCGCTGGGGTCGCTGCCGGAGACCCCGGCCTGGATCAGCTTCAGCTG
>JBHGAT010000401.1:0-2005 GCA_041946645.1 Candidatus Velamenicoccus archaeovorus
CCCAAGGGCTACGGGGGGATCGAATGGGTCGTCGCCCTGCTCGCGGACGGCCTGGCCGAGGCGGGGCACGAGGTCACCCTGTTCGCGACGGGGGACTCCCGGACCAAGGCCAGGCTCGAGTACGTGTTCGAGCAGGCGCCCGGCTCCGCGTTCATCAACGACGTCACGCTCGACACGACGCACACGCTGTTCGCCCTGCGGGACGCCCGTGAGCGGTTCGACGTGCTCCACGTTCACTCGCCGTTCTCGGCGCTCGCGGCTGCCGTGGAGACGGGCGTGCCGACGATCCACACGCTCCACGGCTCGTTCACCGACGAGATGAACCGGCTGTACGGCTTCGTGGCCGACCGGGCGTGGTTCGTGGCCATCAGCAAGGCGCAGCAGCGGTTCAACGGGTCGCTGCGGTACGCCGGCGTGGTCTACAACGGCATCGACATGAGCCTCTACACGCTCCGCGAGGACAAGGAGGACTTCGTGCTGTTCCTGGGGCGCGCCGCGCCGGAGAAGGGATGGCGGCGCGCCATCGAGGCGGCTCGCGAGGCCGGCGAGCGACTGGTCTCGGCGGTCAAGATCGCCCACCCCACGGAACGGGAGGAGTGGGAGACCAACATCCAGCCGATCCTCCCCCCCGACGCGGAGGTGATGGGCGAGATCTCCCAGGAGGAGAAGGTCGACCTGCTCCAGCGGGCCAAGGCCGTGCTGTTCCCGATCGACTGGGCCGAGCCGTTCGGGCTGGTGATGACCGAGGCCATGGCCTGCGGCACGCCGGTGATCGCCACGCCGCGCGGCTCGGTCCCCGAGGTGATCCTCGACGGCAAGACCGGCTGGATCGTGAGCGTCGAGGACTACGCGCGCGAGGCGGCCGAGCGGCTCCAGCACCTGTCCGAGATCGACCCGGCGGCCTGCCGCGAGCGTGTGCAGGCGCTGTTCTCCAAGGAGGCCATGGTGGCCGGCTACGAGGACGCGTTCCGCACGGCGCTCGCCGGCTCGCAGGGCGGGTGAGCGCGATGGCCGGGGGCGTGCGCCTCGAGTCCGACAGCATGGGGACGATCGAGGTCCCCGCCGACCGCTACTGGGGCGCGCAGACGCAGCGGTCGCTGCACCACTTCTCGATCGGGGACGACCGGATGCCGATCGAGGTGGTGCGGGCCTTCGGGATCTTGAAGAAGGCGTGCGCGCTGGTGAACCGGGACCTCGGCAAGCTCGCTCCCGACAAGGCCGACCTGATCGTCCGGGCCGCCGACGAGGTGATCGAGGGCACGCTCGACGAGCACTTCCCCTTGTACGTGTGGCAGACGGGCTCGGGCACCCAGTCGAACATGAACGCCAACGAGGTCATCTCCAACCGCGCGATCGAGCTCGCCGGGGGTGAGCTCGGGTCGAAGACCCCGATCCACCCGAACGACGACGTCAACATGTCGCAGTCGTCCAACGACACATTCCCCACCGCGATGCATGTGGCCGCGGCGACGGCGGTGGTCCAGCGGCTGCTCCCGGCGGTGCGCGAGCTGCGCGACGCGCTCGAACGCAAGAGCCAGGAGTTCGCCGACATCGTGAAGATCGGCCGGACCCACCTGCAGGACGCGGTCCCGCTCACGCTGGGGCAGGAGTTCGGCGGGTACGTGGCCCAGCTCGACGCCGACCTCGCCCGGCTCGAGCAGACGCTGCCGGGGCTGTACGAGCTCGCGATCGGCGGCACGGCCGTCGGCACCGGCTTGAACGCGCCGACCGGGTTCGGGCAGCAGGCGGCGGCGAAGATCGCCGAGCTCACCGGGCTGCCGTTCGTCGCCGCGCCGAACACGTTCGCGGCGCTGGCCGCGCACGACGCCGTGGTGATGGCCCACGGCGCGATCCGCACGCTCGCGGCCTCGCTGATGAAGATCGCCAACGACGTCCGGTGGCTCGGCTCGGGTCCCCGAAGCGGGCTGGGGGAGCTCGAGCTCCCGGAGAACGAGCCCGGCTCCTCGATCATGCCCGGCAAGGTGAACCCCACGCAGTCCGAGGC
>JBHGAT010000402.1:0-1998 GCA_041946645.1 Candidatus Velamenicoccus archaeovorus
CGTGCTGGTCCTGATATGCCTCTGCGCCGCAGGGCCGGTCCTGGCCGACGAGCAGGGCGGCGGCTACGCGGGCGTCTCGGCGATCGACAACGTGTTCGGGCCGCGGATCGTCCGCATCCCCGTGGGGGGCGAGGTGGCCTGGACCAATGACGGCCGCAGCGTCCACGACGTGGTGGCGGACGACGGCTCGTTCCGCTCGGGGGACGTCACGCCCGGCGGGAGCTTCGAGCGCGCCTTCGACCGGCCGGGCGTCTACCCCTACCACTGCTCGTATCACGGGGCGCCGGGCGCGGGCATGAGCGGCCTCGTCGTGGTGGGCGACGTGCCGCTGCCGGGCTCGACCGGCGGGGTGGGGCCGGGGCGGGAGCCTCCCCCCTCGGTGCCGTCGGCCACGATCCGGGTGCCGAAGGACTTCGCCACGATCCAGGAGGCCGTCGACCACGCCGAGCCCGGCGGCCTGGTGCTGATCTCGCCGGGCGTGTACCGGGAGGCCGTCCTGGTGACCACGCCGTTCCTCACGATCCGCGGGACCGATCGCGACCGGGTGATCCTCGATGGGGGGTTCGAGCTCGACAACGGGATCCAGGTCATCGAGGCGGACGGCGTCGCGATCGAGAACCTGACCGCGCGTCACTACGTGCTGAACGGGTTCTACTGGTCGGGCGTGTTCGGGTACCGGGGCTCGTACCTGACGGCGTACGGCGACGGCGACTACGGGGTCTTCGCGTACGACTCGGTGTTCGGGCAGTTCGACCACTCGTACGCGAGCGGGCACCCGGACTCGGGCTTCTACATCGGGCAGTGCGATCCCTGCCACGCGGTCGTGACCGACGTGCTGGCCGAGCACAACGCGCTCGGCTTCTCGGGCACCAACGCGAGCGGCGACATCTTCGTCATCAACTCGGAGTGGCGGGACAACATGGCCGGCATCGTCCCGAACACGCTCGACTCCGAGGAGCTCCCTCCCCAGCGCGACATGGTGATCGCCGGCAACTGGGTGCACGACAACGACGACGCGGGCGCACCGGCCAAGCCGCTGCAGTACCCCTCGCTCGGGTTCGGGATCATCGTGAACGGCGGTCGCAACGACCTGGTGACGCAGAACCTCGTCGAGGGGCACGAGGCGTTCGGGATCGCCGTGCTGCCGAGCCCCGACCGGAACTTCTGGATCACCAGCGGGAACGAGATCCGCGACAACCTGGTGCGCGGCTCGGGCCGGGCGGACCTGGCGCTGGCGGCGCCCTCGGGCGGCGGCGACTGCTTCGCCGGCAACGACTTCCGGACCAGCGCGCCGGCCGCGATCGAGCTCCTCTACGGGTGCGGGCTCACGCCGAACCCGGCCGGCGGCGGCGAGCTCGGCGTGGCGCTCGGACCGCTGGTGCGGTTCCTGCAGGCCCGCTCGGGCAGCATCGACGTCGGCGACTGGCGGACCGCCCCGGCGCCTCCGCCGCAGCCGCAGATGCCCGGTGCCGCGCAGGCCCCGCCGAGCCCGGCGATCCCCCGCGACGAGCCGGGCGGCAACGTCCCGCAGCCCTTCACGATCCGCGACGCGCGCACGCTGGCGGACCGCGCGACCGCGACCACCGACGTCCGCCGGGAGGTGACCGTGCTCGGGTTCCCGCTGGCCACCACGTGGTGGGGCCTGTTGATCGGCCTGTACGGGTACGTGCTGCCGATCGTCCTGTACTCGGCCTGGGTCTCGATCGCGCTGTGGGACCTGGTGCGCCAGGACGCAGTGCCGAACCGGACGCGGATCGCGTGGATGGCGGTGGTGCTGCTGGTGCCGCTCCTCGGGCCGATCGCCTACTTCGCGTTCGGGCGCTCGCCGATCCAACGCTCGCTCCGGTGGATGCTCGTGGCAGGCGGGCTCGGCGTGTACGTGCTGCTCGCGCTGGTCGGCGTGATCGCCGGCGGGTAGGTGCACGGACACACGGTCGGCTCCAAGACCGGAGCCGACCGTGTGAAGTGAGAGATTCGCTCTGTGCTCAGCAGGCTGTG
>JBHGAT010000403.1:0-1992 GCA_041946645.1 Candidatus Velamenicoccus archaeovorus
GTCACGTTCGGCAACGTGATCTGCTTCGAGAACAGCTTCCCGTCGATCGATCGGACCCTGGTCCGCGAGGGCGCCGGGTTCCTGGTGGTGACGACCAACAACGCCTCCTACGGGTTCAGCCCCGCATCGCGCCAGCACCTGGTGATGAGCCGGCTCCGTGCCGTCGAGACCGGGCGGTGGGTGGTGCATGCGGCGGTGTCCGGCATCAGCGCCTTCATCGACCCCTGGGGACACGTCGTGGCCGAGTCGGGGCTGTTCCGGCCGGACATCCTGCGGCACCGGATCCGCACCTCGTCGGCACGGACGCTCTCCACGCGGCTGGGGGACTGGGTCCCGTGGCTCTCGCTGCTGGTCGTGGCGGCCCTGGCCGTGGCGCCGCGCCGGCGGCGGCATCCCGAGCGCGAGCTCGAGGCGCTCCCGGCACGTCCCCGGACCTTGGTGATCCTGCCGACCTTCGACGAGCGTCAGACGATCGGGACCGTGATCCGGGGACTCCTCGCGCTGCCGGAGGGCGTGGAGATGCTGGTGGTCGACGACGGCTCGCCCGACGGCACCGCCGAGGTGGTCCACGAGCTGGCCGCACGCGAGCCGCGCGTCCGACTCGTGGAGCGGCCGGAGAAGGCCGGGCTGGCCAGCGCGTACCTGCTGGGCTTCCACCGGGCCCTCGAGGAGGGCTACGACCTGGTGGTCGAGATGGACTCGGACCTCTCCCACGACCCGGCCGAGCTGCCGGCCCTGCTGGCCGGGGCCCGCTCCTCCCACCTCACGATCGGGAGCCGGTACGTCCCCGGCGGGAGCGTCACCAACTGGAGCCGGGCCCGGGTCGCCCTCTCCCGGGCGGGCAACCTGTACGCCCGCCTGTCCCTCGGCTTCCCCCTCCACGACGCCACGAGCGGCTACCGCGTGTACCGCAGGCCCCTCCTGGCGCACCTCGTGCGAGGAGACGTCCGTTCCGAGGGCTACGGGTTCCAGATCGAGCTCGCCCTGCGCTCGTGGCTCGACGGCTACCGCGTCGCGGAGGCCCCCATCTCGTTCCGCGAGCGTGAGCACGGCACGTCCAAGATCTCCCGGCGCATCGTGCTCGAGGCGCTGTGGCTGGTGGCCGTGTGGGGGGCCCGCATCCGCCTGGGCCGGGACCCCGTGGCCTCATCCACGGCCTCATTCACTCAACGCCCATAATGGACGTTATGGAACGTTGAGCGAGCTGACCTCCCGTCCGAGCTGCACCTCCCCCAACGCCCACCCGCTCTCCGGTCGTGGTCGATCCGATCCCAGCGGGGTGAGGCCTCGTACGCCACGGGCCGTGGGCCTCCCTACGTGCCTCGGAGGCCGCCTGGCCTAGTCCGAAGGTTGCCTCCGCATGAGGAACCTTCGGCGGATGGAGTACGAACGCGCTCCGCGTACCATCGCCCGTGAAGGGACGCGTACGTCACTCAGGTGACCCATGGGGTCCTACAGCACTCCAAGGAGGGAGGCCGGCATGTCGGGCAGGAACCATCGCCCAAGGGGCGGGCGACGGCGGTTCGAGATCGCGGGGCTGGTCCTCGCGCTCGCCCTCGTCGTCAGCCAGAGCATCGGATCGATCGGGGCCTCTGCCTCGAGCCCCCTGCGGAGCCGGGAGCGGAGCGGCGCGTTCACGGGCACGACCACCGCGACCGAGGCCAACCGAGGGTCCAGGGCCCCCGCCCGAACGGCGGTTCAGCCTCGGGCAGAGGCGCCGGCGGTGCTGGCCACGACGCCGATCGACTCCACGGACATCGATGCGTTCGAGGGCCTGATCTCCACCGGTGACCCGGGCGACGACTCGGACTGGACGCCCGGGAACCTCTGCCAGTCGAACGTGGAGTGTTACCACGAGCTGGACAACGTTCCCCACCGCATCATCCTGAAGAACCTGACGCCGGGAACCGAGTACACGATCACGGTCCTGATCGACTTCCAGGACAACGCCGGGCACCCGGGCTACGACGAGATCAACGGCGTCGTGGGCGT
>JBHGAT010000404.1:0-1989 GCA_041946645.1 Candidatus Velamenicoccus archaeovorus
GAGGGAAGGACACCCGAGACGATCATCATCTCGGTGGTCGCGGGGACTCTCATCGCAGTGATCCTCGCGCCTGTTCGAACCGACAGTCGCATGCCGTCGACGTAGCCCCGGAGTCATCTTCGGATCGCGTGCGGTCCCGGCGCGACCCACCAACAGCACCGGTAGATCGAAGAGCGGGACGGCGGCTGCTCGAGCTCCTTGCGGAGCTTGGCCAAGAGGGTGCGGGGCCCCCAGCCCGGATGGGCCCGGCGCAGGGCGACGATCCCGGCCTCGATCTGGGGAAGGGTCTGGTGGGGGCACCGGTCGGGCCGGGAGCTTCGACCCGCCGGGTAGCGCTGCTCAACCACCGATGCGTTCGTGCAGGTAGAGGCGACGTACGGCCTCAGATCCTGAGTGCGTTCCAGCGGACCATCTCCAAGGCGTTGACGAGCGTGTCGATGCCCGGCTCACCGCGCAGACGGGGCCGCCCGGCGGTCGGCGTGACGGTTCGAAGGCGCAACCTCCACCACCAAGGATGAGATGAACCGGATCAGGGGGCCGGTCAGGTACCGAGAAGTGCCGACTGGAGCGCCGGGCTGGCGAGGACCGCGACGCCGAGCGTCAACATCGCGATCCCGATCGGCCTGACGGCTCGATCGCCACCGCGACCGGTCTTCTCGAACACCATCACAGCCGTGAGCGCAGCCATCCACCAAAGGTTCGCGACCCCGGCGGCGAAGCCGACGAGCATCAGCGCCCAGCAGCACCCGATGCAGAACAGCCCGTGCTGTCGCCCGAGCCGGGATGCTGCCGCGGTGCCCCGCTGGTACCGAGGCACGAGGAACCCAGCCGGGTGGCGGCACTCCTTCAGGCATCTGTCCTTCAGCGAGGAGAACTGGAACGCCCCCGCCAGGAGCAGCACGCCGCCGCCGATCACCTCCGGGTGGGCGGCCAGCCACGGAGTGGCATCGACGGACTCGTGCAGCACGGCGTCTCCCAGGAACGCGAGCGCGCCGAAGACGCTCCAGATCGCCGCGTACCCTGCGAGGAACGCCGTCATCACGACGCCGGGCCGATCCTGGTTGGCCGAGACCGTCGCGAAGAGCCGGACCAGCGGCAAGCTCGAGGGAAGCATCATCGCAGCGGTCATCACCTGCCATGCCACCAGGTGAACAACGAGGCCCGCCCACAGCGGCAGTCCGCTGTGGACGAGTTCGTCATGGCGGAGGAGCTGGCCGCGGCCGGTGGCCTGGGCCACCAGTGCCATGGCCCAGGCCGCCGCGATCGCGGCGATCACCACCGGAGGAACGCCGAGCCACCGCCGGGCCGGCGAGCGAACGGTCGTGCCCGCGATCACCCCGCGTACTCCATCTTCCACTCGGACTGGATGGCGTTCCTGCCCTCGTACTCCCAGGTCATCCCGTACTGCGGAAGGTCCACCCGATGCACGCTCGCTTTGCCCACCCAGGCAGGGGAGCCGGGGACCGTGGAGAAGACAGAGTTCTGCAGCGTGGTGATGCTTCCGTCCGGGCCTCGGTACGGCTCCATCTCGGTCTCGACCATCCCGGGGATCCGGAGGGTCCCGGCGCCGTCCCTCACGTCGTGGCTGATCGGCACGAACTCCACGCCCTTCACGGTTCCGATCAGCGCCTCCCACAGGTCGCCCAGAGGTCCCCCGAGCTTCCCGGTGAAGGCGCCCAGCAGCGCATCGCGCTGCTCCGGCGTGGCCCGCTCGTCGACCAGGGCCACGATCTCCCAGTTCCCGGCCAGGACGTTGCCCGGGATGTGGGCGATGATGACCAGGTTCAGGCCCGAGACGTCGAGGCCGCGGACCCGGCCCTCCTCCAGGCCGTACGCCACGATCGCGAAGCACTCCCCGAGGTCGGGGTCCTCCCCGATCCAGCAGGGGCAGTTGACCCCGCATGAGCACGCCTCGATCAGCGTCCCCACGAGCGAGTAGACGGCCTCGGTCTTCGACACCGCCTCTTCGGTGGTTGCCATCGCCTCCCC
>JBHGAT010000405.1:0-1973 GCA_041946645.1 Candidatus Velamenicoccus archaeovorus
CTCGTCGAGCTCGCGGGCCACCTCGAGCGCGGCGTGCACCGCGGTGCCGGACGAGCCGCCCACCAGGATGCCCTCCTGCCGCGTGATGGCCCGGGCCAGGCGGAACGCGTCCCGGTCCGAGACGCGGACCCACCGATCCACCAGCGACGGGTCGAAGGTCTCCGGCCAGAAGTCCTCGCCGATCCCCTCGGTCAGGTACGGCCTGGCCTCCTCGCCGGGCGCCGCCGAGTAGAGCGACCCTTCCGGGTCGGCCCCCACGACCAGGATGTCGGGCTTGCGCTCCTTGAGGTAGCGGGCGGTCCCGGTGATCGTCCCGCCGGTGCCGACACCGGCCACGAACACGTCGAGCGCGCCGCCGGTCTGCTCCCAGATCTCCGGCCCGGTGGTCTCGTAGTGCGCCCGGGGGTTCTCCTGGTTGGCGTACTGGTTGGGCTGGAAGGCGCCCGGGATCTCCTCGGTCAGGCGGTCGGCCACGCGGTAATAGGACTCGGGTGACTCCGGCGGCACGGCGGTGGGGGTGATCACGACCTCGGCCCCGTAGGCGCGGAGCAACGCGATCTTCTCCTGGCTCATCTTGTCCGGCATCACGAAGATGCACTTGTAGCCCTTGATCGCGGCGGCGATGGCCAGGCCGTGACCGGTGTTGCCGGAGGTCGGCTCGACGATCGTCCCCCCCGGGCGGAGGCGCCCGTCGCGCTCGGCGGCCTCGATCATCCGCAGGCCGATGCGGTCCTTCACGCTGCCCCCGGGGTTCAGCATCTCGAGCTTGGCCAGGACGGTGGGCCGGACCCCCGCGGCCACGGCCCGCAGGCGGACCAGCGGCGTGCCCCCGACGGCATCGAGGAACGAGTCCAGCACCCGCACGCGTCACCCCCTGTTCCGCTGATCCGGCCCCTATCGTGCAACACTAGCGCCCGAGCGTCCGGCGCGGCGCGGCGGAGCTCCCCGGGAGGGAGGCGGCATGGGCGATGGGCGGTCCGAGGGGTCCCCGACGGCCTCCGTCCTGGTGGTGGAGGACGACCGGTTCATCGCTCGGCTCCTCTCGGTCGAGCTGCGGGCGGCCGGCTACCAGGTGCGCCTGGCCGAGGACGGGGCCCAGGGCCTGGCGATGGCCCAGGAGCGGTGCCCCGACCTGATCCTGGCCGACGTGATGATGCCGCACATGGACGGGTTCGAGATGACCCGGCGCCTCCGCGAGGACCCCCGGACCGAGGGCGTGAGCATCATCATCCTGACCGCCCGGGGGCTGGCGGCCGACAGGCTGACCGGTCTCACCGCCGGCGCGGACGACTACATCGTCAAGCCCTTCGACAACGAGGAGCTCCTCGCGCGGGTGCGCGGCGTCCTCCGTCGGGCCGCGTACATGCGCTCGCAGTCGCCGCTCACGGGGCTGCCCGGGAACGTCCGGATCGAGGAGGAGATCGAGGAGCGGGTCGCCGGCCACGCTCCCTTCGCGCTGATGTACCTCGACCTCGACAACTTCAAGGCCTACAGCGACCGGTACGGGTTCGTCCGGGGGGACGAGGCCCTCCGGGCCACCGGCCGTCTGATCCGCGATGCGGCGGAGTCCGTGGCCGGCCCGACGGTGTTCGTCGGCCACATCGGGGGGGACGACTACGTCGTCGTGACCGAGCCCGAGCTGGCCGAGCCGATCGCCGCGGAGGTGATCGCGCGGTTCGACGACCTGGCCCCGACCCTCTACGACCGCGAGGACGCGGCCCGCGGCTTCGTGGAGGCCGAGGACCGGCAGGGTCGCGCCCAGCGGTTCCCACTGCTCACGATCTCGATCGGGGTGGCCACGACGGAGGTCCGGTCGTTCGGCCATCGGGCCGAGGTCGTGCAGGTGGCCACCGAGATGAAGAACTTCGCCAAGCGGGTGCCGGGCTCCTCGCTGGCCGTCGACCGCCGTTCCGGTCGTTGACCGGGCCCCCGGACCGGCGCTCGAAGGGGAAGCCGGGCCGGCCGGCGTGCCG
>JBHGAT010000406.1:0-1973 GCA_041946645.1 Candidatus Velamenicoccus archaeovorus
GCCGAGCCGCCGCCGATCTGGATCGCCGCGCTCGGCCCGAAGGCCATGCGCCTGGCCGGCGAGGTCGCCGACGGCGTCCTGCTCAACTGGTGCCCGCCCGAGCGCGTGGCGTTCGCGCGGGAGCGGGTCGCGGAGGGCGCCGAGGCCGCCGGCCGGGACCCCGCCGGCGTGACCGTGGCCGTCTACGTCCGGGCCTGCGTGGGGCAGGAGCCCGAGCACGCGCTGCCGGCGCTCCGGGCCGCGGCGGGGCGGTACGCCTCGTACCCGGCGTACCGGCGACAGTTCGAGCAGGTCGGGCTGGCCGAGGAGGCCGACGCCGCCGCCCGCGCGTACGCCTCGGGTGACCCGGCCGGCGTCCCGGAGGCCCTGATCCGACGGGTCTGCGTCGTGGGGGAGGCCTCCGAGGCCGTGGCTCGGCTGGGCGCGTACCGGGACGCCGGAGCCGACCTCCCGGTCGTCTACCCCGTCTCCGTCCTGGACCCGTCGTCCTCGATCCTGGGCACCGTCTTCGCGCTGGCCCCACACCCCGCCGTGGAGCCGTGAGAAAGGCTTGTCGCCGGCCCTGGGCGTCGTAGACTACGGGTCGGGATTTCCAAGGTCCGCACCGTGGAAAAAGGGGAAACCGGATGACCTACGTGATCGCAGAGCCCTGCATCGACGTGAAGGACCGCGCCTGCGTGGACGAGTGCCCGGTCGACTGCATCTACGAGGGGCCCCGGATGCTCTACATCCACCCCGACGAGTGCGTGGACTGCGGCGCGTGCGAGCCGGTCTGCCCCGTCACGGCGATCTTCTACGAGGACGACGTGCCGGCCGAGTGGAAGCAGTTCACGGCCGTCAACGCCGAGTGGTTCTCCGACTCCGTGAGCGGCGTGGGCTCGCCCGGCGGTGCGGCGCAGGTCGGTCCGGCCGCCGTGGACCACCCGGTGGTGGCCGGCTGGGCCGCGGCAGGCTGACCGCCACGCGCCGGACGGGAACGAAGGCCCCGGGCGTGCCCGGGGCCTTCGCGCGTCCACGGGACGTCGACGGGTCGTCGTGGGCCGCGATGGAGCGTGACGGGACGTCGTGGCTCAGGCGTCGGCCGGAGCTGCGGCGTGCTCCGGTGCCTTCGCGCCCGCGTGACCGTCCCGGTCGGCGACGACGCCTGGTGCGCGGTCGGTCTCCGGCAGCTCCTGGGTGGGCCAGCGCTCCCGGGACTTGGCGGCGAGCTTCATCATCAGCTCGAGCGCGCCGGGGTCCTCGGAGCCGGGCCGCCACTCCACGATGCCGTCGGCCACGGCGCGGTCCCAGATGTCCCGACCCTTGTCGGTGCGGATGATGGTGAGGCTCCAGCCGCCCTCCTGCCCGAGCCCTCCGAACGAGATGTCGGCGTGCTCCGCGGCGAAGTCGGGGCAGTGCAGGCACCCCGGCCGGGTGAACCGGTGCGACTTCTTGAGCGAGTAGGTGATCTCCTCCCCGTCCTGCGTGTAGAAGAGGAGCTTGCCTTTGATGTTGACGCGCACGATGTCGTCCAGCGAGAGCCCCAGCTCCTTCTGGGCGATCTCGACCATCAGGCCGTCGTACGTGAAGGTCTTGGAGCAGAGGAGCCCGAACGTCCAGCTCACCTTCTTGGCCCACTTGTTGACGCGGCGGGCGGTCATCGAGCCGGGGACGCTCGCCTGACAGGACATCCCCACGAGCGCGAGCTTGGACAGGCCCATCTCGGCGGCCTTGAGCATGGCCAGCGGGTTGGCAGAGTAGGTGTAGCGCGAGCCGGCGGTGGCCAGCACGCCCTCACGGTCGGTCACCACCGTGGGCTCGGCGTCCCAGGCCCGCTCGTCCGAGAGCTTGGACGTGCACACGCCGTCGATCTCGCCGTGCTCGAGCCCCCAGATCAACAGGGCCGAGACCACGCCGCCGTCCTGGCCGTGCATCAGCGCCTCGGGGTCGGCCGCGCGCGCCAGGACGATGTCCTCGTAGTGCCCCACGACCTC
>JBHGAT010000407.1:0-1961 GCA_041946645.1 Candidatus Velamenicoccus archaeovorus
AGCAGGACCCACCCTCCGATGACGCGCGCGAGCGAGGCGGCGATCGCCTGGACCCCCTCGCCCTCGACCACCGCACGGGTGAGCTGCTGCTCGGCGTCGAGCGCGCGCTGCAGGACGTCGTACTGCTCGGCCACCAGCCGCGTGAAGACCGCCTCGGTGATGGCGATGAACGGCACCGGGTAGGGGACCTCGAACAGGGGGAACCCGGCCGCCTCGGCAGCCTGCACGACCGCCCTCGGGACGCGCTCGTGCGAGAACCCCAGGCCGAACCCCAGCCCGGCCAGCCCGGCCTCGACCAGGCGGCCCACGTACCCCCGCTGCCTGGCCGGGGTGGTCCCGATCCCCGCTCCGGTCGTGAGCAGCAGCTCGCCGCCCTTGAGCCAGGGCGTGGGGTCCTCGAGCTCGCTGATGTGCACCCACCGGACCGGCCGGTCCATCGAGGGCTCGCCGGCCACCGGCCGCAGGGCCAGCCCGGGGACCGCGAGGATGTCTCGAACGGTGAGCGTCACGCCCGCGATTGTACGGGATGTACAAAGACGGGCTCCACCCGTCGGGGTGGACGATGCCGGATGGACGGAGCGTACAACCCCCGGAACGAGGCTTGGTCCGGGGGCGCCCTGACAGCCGCAGGTCCGCGCGGACAGACTCGACCCATCGCGAGGGAGGAGACGCAGGTGGACATCCCACAGGAGCGCAAGGTCGTCACGGAGATCCCCGGTCCGAGGTCGCGTGAGTGGTTCGAGCGCCGGGGCAAGGCCGTGGCCAGGGGGGTGGCCAACATCCACCCGATCGTCACGGCGCGAGCGTCGGGTGCGATCATCGAGGACGTCGACGGCAATCGCCTGGTGGATCTGGCGACCGGCATCTCCGTCCTGAACGTGGGCCACACCGCGCCCGAGGTCGTGGCCGCGGCGCAGCGCCAGCTCGAGCTCGACACCCACTCGTGCTTCCACGTCACGGCCAACGAGCCCTACATCGAGCTGGCGGAACGCCTGAACGCGCTCACGCCGGGGGACTTCGAGAAGCGGACCATGTTCGCCAACTCGGGCGCCGAGGCCGTCGAGAACGCGATCAAGATCGCCCGGTATGCCACGGGGCGGCCCGCCGTGGTGACGTTCGACCACGCCTTCCACGGTCGGACGCTCCTGGCGATGTCGCTCACGGCCAAGGTGATGCCGTACAAGCAGGGCTTCGGTCCGTTCGCCCCCGAGGTGTACCGCCTGCCGTTCGCCTACCCGTACCGTTGCCCCACCGGGGGGACCGTGGAGACGTGCGCTGCGTCCTGCCTGGCGTATGCGCTCGACGAGCTGCACAAGCACATCGGCGAGGAGAACGTCGCTGCGGTGATCGTGGAGCCGATCCAGGGTGAAGGCGGCTTCGTGGTCCCCGCGCCCGGGTTCGTGGAAGGACTGGCCGAGTTCTGCCGCGAGCACGGGATCGTGTTCATCGCCGACGAGATCCAGAGCGGGATGGGGCGGGCCGGCCACTGGTTCGCGATCGAGGCCGAGGGCGTGGTCCCGGACCTCGTGACCACCGCCAAGTCGCTGGGCGGCGGCCTCCCCATCTCGGCCGTCACCGGCCGGGCCGAGCTGATGGACAGCGTGCACGTCGGCGGGCTCGGCGGGACCTACGGTGGCAACCCGGTGGCCGCGGCGGCCGCGCTCGCCGTGCTCGACACGATCGAGCGCCAGGAGCTGCTCGAGCGCTCCCGCCGGGTCGGCGCGACGATGCTCGAGCGGCTGGAGGCCATGCGGGCCAGCCACCGGGTCGTGGGCGACGTCCGGGGCCGCGGCATGATGACGGCGATCGAGCTCGTGGCCGACCGGGACACCAAGGAGCCGATCGACGGACCCACCGGCACCGGCATCGTGCAGCGGTGCCTCCAGGAAGGCGTGGTCGTCCTCAAGGCCGGGACCTACGACAACGTGATCCGGCTGCTGCCGCCGCTCACGATCGACGAG
>JBHGAT010000408.1:0-1955 GCA_041946645.1 Candidatus Velamenicoccus archaeovorus
GGGTCAGCCGGTCCGGGCGTCCCAGGTCAGGCTCACGGCGATCCCAGCCGGCCACCCGACGCTCACCGAGAGCGAGACGGCCCCGAACGCGTTCGCGTACTCCTCCGCCTTGGCGGCGAGCCGCTCGGTCCACTTGCGGAGCCGACCGCGCTCGACCGCCACGGCCGTGAACGGCTTGCCGGCCAGCACCTGCTCCCAGTCCCGGTTGATCACCGTCGCTGCAGCCATCAGTTGTGCGAGGGCGTCTCCTCGGTCCGTCGCCGAGGTCGACAGCAGATCGTCGAGGAGCTGCTCGACCGTGGACTCATCGAACATCCGAGACGTCTCCTTCCCGGTCGGCCTCGCGCACGACCATCCACGCGATCACCGCGTACGGGATCGGGGTGAGGAACAGCGGCCAGTACGCGCCCACGGCGTCGGCCAGGGCCACCATGGCGAACCCGATCAGGAACAGGACGACGATCGCCGCCAGCCGGCGCCTCGCGCTCATCGGTCCATGCTATCCCGAGCTCGGTCGCGCCGGGCCCGGGGATCGCGATAGGATCGCGGCGCGGAGACGCGCCGGGACGGTGGACGGGAGGACGAGACGGTGGCCGAACAGAGCGTGACGGACAGGTTCGCCCGGATCCCCATCTTCTCCGCGTGCACCAAGCGCGAGCTCGCGGTGATCGCCCGCGCCGCCAAGGAGGTCTCGCATCGCACGGGCGCCGTGATCGCCCGCGAGGGGGAGCGTGGCCTGGGGCTGTTCGTGATCCTCGACGGGACCTGCGCGGTGACGATCGGTGGGCTCCCCAAGGCCACGCTCGGCCCGGGCGACTTCTTCGGTGAGATCGCGCTCCTGGACGGCGGTCCGCGCACCGCGACCGTCACCGCGCTCTCCGACATCCGTCTCGCCGGGATCACCGAATGGGTGTTCCGGGGGCTCCTGCAGGAGCACCCGACGATCGCCATCAAGACGCTCGAGTCGATCGCCGGGCGGCTCCGCTCGGTGGCCAGGGAGCCGGTCTAGCGTCGGGTCGGCGGTGCCCCGGCTCGTCCGCCCTGACGGCTGCCGGCTCGCGTACCGGGTGCTCGGCCGTCGTGGCCGGCCGCCGCTGGTCCTGCTCCCCGGGCTCGGCGACGACCTCCGGGGTTGGCGACGCAACCTCCCCCACCTGTCGGCGGAGCTCCGCGTGGTGGGGTGCGAGCTGCGGGGCAGCGGCGGCTCGGACGGGCCGGAGGGCCCCGTGACCATCCGCACGTTCGTCGAGGACACCGTCGCGGTGCTCGACGAGCTCGGGATCGACCGGGCGCACGTGTACGGTCACTCGCTCGGCGGCATGGTGGCGCAGGAGCTCGCGCTGGAGCGTCCCGAACGGGTCCGATCGCTCGTCCTGGGAGCCACGCACCCGGGCGGGCCCCACGCCGTGCGTCCACGGACCCCCGTGCCCAAGGACCGCCCCGAGCTCGCCCTGTACGCTCCCGCGTTCGTGGCCCAGCACCCCGAGCACGTCCGCGAGGACCTCCGGGCGCAGGCCGCGACCCGGCGACCGGGTGCCGGACGGCTCCAGTGGCAGGCGATCCAGGGGTTCGACGCCTTCGATCGGTTGCCCGAGCTCGCGGCTCCGACGCTCGTCCTCCACGGGACCGAGGACCGCCTGGTGGACCCGGCCAACGCCCGCCTGCTGGCGGCACGGATCCCCGACGCCGAGCTCGTGCTGCTCGAGGGCGCCGGGCACCGCTACCAGTCCGAGCGGCCCGAGCGGGCCGACCGGGTCGTGCTCGACTTCGTCGGCAGGCACGCCGATGCCTGAGCCGCCCGCCGAGGTGCCCGAGCAGGTCCGGGCGCTCGCCGCCGAGCGGGACGAGCGGCGCGCGGCCAGGGACTTCGCGGCCGCCGATGCCCTGCGCGACCGCATCGCCGAGCTCGGCTACCGCGTGATCGATTCGCCGGCGGGACCCACCCTCGAGCCCCT
>JBHGAT010000409.1:0-1946 GCA_041946645.1 Candidatus Velamenicoccus archaeovorus
CGGCGGCGGGCGACGGCTCGGGCGGTTCCGCCCGCAGCTTGGTCGCTTCCACCTCGAACTCCTGCGCCTGCTGATGGGTCGGCGACCGGGCGAGCACCTCGTCGAACCTCGCGATCGCCGTCGCGTTACGACTGGTCGGTCACCAGATCGGCCGAGCCCGGGTAGCCGATCGAGAGGACCGGCGCGCCGATGCCGATCTCCGTGCTCGGTGCGACGAGGATGCTGGGGAGGTCCGATCCCTCGATCTTGAGGATCGCCACGCCCCCCTGGCTCCAGGGCTCGGAGTCGACCACGCGTGCCGCGAACGCTTCTCCGGTCTTCAGACCCCCGGCGGCGACCCCCCGCTGCACCCAGACCTCCAGGTCCGGCGGGGTCCCTTCTCGGTCCCCTCGACGCCCCAGCTCAGGTGCGCTTCGTTCAGCCAGTGGCGGGAGTCCCGGCGGAAGGCCCAGCCGTTGCGGACCAGCCAGTCGATCGCGTACCCGAGGGCCGTCTCCCGGGCGCCCTCCTTGCCCTGGTCGACGCAGTGACCGGCCGTCACGATGTAGCCGTCGGGATCCGCGATGATGCCGCTGCAGCGCGTTCCCCACGTGAACGGATCCCTTCCGTTCACGTCCCGGGGACGCCTGGGAGGCCCCCGGATCCCCCTCGTGTCGGCACGCCCGTCCGGCGGCCCGAGGGCCGAGAGTCGCTACACTCGCGGGGCCGATGGACCTTCCTGAGGAGCTGGCGAACCGGCCCCCGCGCAAGACGGGCCAGGAGCCCACGGCCGCGCTCACCCTCGACGCGTACAAGCGGCTCAAGGCCGAGCTGGACGAGCTCCGCACCGAGGGACGGCGTCAGATCGCCGAGCGTCTGAAGGCGGCGCGCGAGCACGGCGACATCCGCGAGAACGCCGAGTACGACGCCGCCAAGAACGCGCAGGGGCTCATGGAGGCACGGATCCGGACGCTCGAGCGGATGCTCCGCGATCCCGACATCGTCGAGGCTCCGGTCGAGTCGGACGTGGTGACCGTGGGCATGCTCGTCGTGCTCCGCCCGCTCGACGACGACCCCGAGGAGGAGACCTACCTCCTGGCCGAGTCCGCCGAGGAGCGGCATCCCGGCGTGCGCACCATCACCACCACGTCGCCCCTCGGCTCCGCCGTGCTCGGGGCGCGGCCCGACGACGAGATCAGCTACGAGGCGCCCGGCGGCACGTTCCGGTACCGCGTCGTGAGCTTCCGCTCGCCCGGGGGCTGACCGCTCGCGCCGCCGCCGCCCCGGGCGATACCCTGCCAGCCGAGATGACCGAGCAGGGTCCACGCGACCGCCCGGATCGTCCGGTGGCCAGGGTGCGCGACATGCCGGCCCCCCGGAAGACCCAGGGCGTGGTGGGGCCCGCGATGCGGTTCGTCTTCACCTGGCCGTACCGCGTGGCCCTGGCCGGCCTCTACCGGGCCGGCGTGCGCCCGTGGCAGCTCACGGTGGCCTCGCTGGTGACCAACGTCGTGGTCGGCTGGCTCCTGGTCGCGGGGCTGCGGTTCCTGCCCGGCGGTCTGTTGATCCCGGCGGGGTTGTTCGACATCTTCGACGGCGGCGTCGCCCGGCTCCGGGGCGAAGAGCGTCGGTCCGGCGCCTTCCTGGATTCGGTGTTCGACCGGATCTCGGACATGGTGCTCTTCGGATGCCTCTACTGGTCGCTCGCCGGGCAGGGCCGCGAGCTCGAGGCCGGGCTGGCGCTCGCTACGCTGGTGACCGCGCTCCTGGTGAGCCACATCCGGGCCGAGGCCGAGGCCGCCGGGGTCGCGCTGACTGAGGGCTTCTTCCAGCGGCTCGAGCGCTACGTCGCGATGATCGTCGGCCTGATGGTGCCGGGGGCCCTGCTCCCGGCGCTCGCCGTCCTGGTCGTGCTCGGCGGGGTCACCGTCCTCCAGCGGGGGTGGACCGCGGCACGGCGGGTCGCC